>NZ_JBEPMK010000004.1:0-231116 GCF_040545695.1 Streptococcus gallinaceus
AATTGATAGAGTTGAATCTTATCTTCATAACTTAATTTCATAGAAAAAGCCCCCCATTCGTTAGATTTCTTGTCTAACGAATGGGGGGCAGTTCAATCCCGCCAGAGGGTTCTTTTTCTTTTTATAAATTAGCACTTTCTAAATACAGGACCTTATCCCCGGCTAACAATTTGTTATCTCCTCGGGGGATAATGTACTTGCCACCACGATTGATGAGAATAACCAACATTTCTTTTTCAAAATCCTTCAGTTTTGTACCAATATGTGCATTGTCTTCTTCAATTTTCACTTCATTGATATGGATGTCACTCCCTTGAGTAAAGGATTTGGCAATACAAACAATCTTATCTCCTTCTCGGATAACGGTTTTCCCATTTGGTAATATGCGCTCTCCGTTACGATTGATGAAAACGACTAACAGGGCACGACTAATATCCATTTCCTCTAATTTCTTGTCTTTCCAAAAATGATCCCCATCCACAACAAAAGTTATAAATTCAATAGGAGTTTCATTAGAATAGTCCGTAAACGATTTGAGGGGATCTTGAAGAAGGTCAATCATATCCAATTTGGTTGATACAAATGGAAGCAAACTCCCTTGAATCAAAATAGACAGAAGAACAATACCAAAAGTAACATGGAAAATATCCAATTGAGTAGTTCCAACAATCTGATTACGTGCCATAATCGCAAAAACAATCGAAGCTGCTCCCCTTAGACCAGCTACAGATATGACCGCCTTTTGCGCCATTTTGGGTTTGAAAAAAGCCATTGCTCCTTCGACCACCAGAGGGCGAGCAATAAATGTTAAAAAGAGAAAAATCAGAAAAGCAATCGGCATATTTTTCACAATCAAGTGAAAATCGGATAAAAATCCTAATGTAAAAAAGAGAGCAATCTGCATGAGATTCGTAAAGGCATCGTAAAAATAGACAAGAGCAACTTTATTCTTCATCTTACTATTTCCAAGAAGGATGCCATACAGATAAACTGCAAGATAGCCGTTCCCATTGATATAGGATGTCGCACTGAAGGTCAAAATACTAATCGCAAAAATCAAAATAATATCAAAGCCCTCAGCTATCTTAATTTTTGTCAAAAACAACTTACAGATTTTAAACGCTAAAAAACCAAACAACAGACCAAAAATAATTTGACTAAAAACACTCACAATCACTTGACTCTGAGACATGTCCTTGTTCAAGAGACCGATCGCTATAATCGTCAAAAGATAGGACGCGGGATCGTTGGATCCGCTTTCTATTTCCAGAAGAGATGATGTTCGATATTTCAGACTTAATCGTCGCGAACGAATAATAGAGAAAACCGACGCCGCATCCGTAGACGATATCACACTTCCCATGAGAAAACTCTCTAGTAACCCAAAATGCAAGATAAAATGACAAAACAAAGTCACACTAGCAGCTGTCAAAACAGCTCCAAAAGTTGATAATACGATGGCTGGCTGAACAACTTTTTTTGCCTCTTCCCAACGCGTTCCAAATCCACCATAAAAAATAATAAAAATCAAACAAATCGAAGCTATCTTCTCCGTCAGCAAATAATTCGCAAAATGGATATTCAAACCACTCGGGTGAGTAAAGAAAATTCCCACTCCTAAGAAAAAAATCAACGTGGGAATCCCCACCTTATTTGAAAACTTATTTAAAAAAATAGACGATAATACAACAAAACTACTCAAGATTAAGACAATATTTAAATCCATACTTCCCCCTTTATTTCTATTTTTATTTCTATTTCTTACTTTTAGTATATAGTAAAATGACTCAAGATGAAAGTTACGGGCTTGGTAAGAAAATGAAACAAGCTCCCCTGGTATCCAAGGAAGCTTTTTAGATTGTATTTAGTCTCTTGAACCAAAGATACGGAGGAGGTTCAAGAACAAGTTAATAAAGTCCAGATAGAGCTGCAAGGCCATTGATACGACCCAACCTTGCCCAACTTGACCGTTTGTTTCTTCAAAAACATAGCGAATACGCTGATTGTCATAAGCAATCAATCCTGCAAAAATCAAGACAGAAACGATTGAAATCATGAAGCTCATGCCTGAACTTCCAAGGAAGATATTGACCAGACTAGCAATAATCACTCCCCACAAAGCTGCGCGTAAGGCTTGCCCCATGGCTGATAAATCTTTTTTGGTCGTTGCCCCAATCACGGCCATAACCACAAACATAAGCGCTGAGGATAAAAAGGCATTAAATACCGCAGTCTGAGTATAAAGCATGAGCACAAAGCTAATGGTTACCCCATTGAGCACCGAATAGCCTAAAAACATAGGTAGTGCTGCTGGACTATTTTTAGCAGCCATAGCTGACGCTGTAAATACAAGACCAATCTCAGCTAGCATCAAAATCATGATGAAGCCTGACCCACCACCAACCAAGAGGTTGATGGTCGCTTGTCTAAAAACGGTCAGGGCCAAAAACGATGTCACAGCTGACAACCCGATACCGGCTGCTACAAAGCCATAAATTTTGGCAAAAAAGCGATTGAGACCGACTGTGTCGACCTGATTAATAACAAATGGATTATCGTTCATTTCTATCTCCCTATTCTTCTTATGGTAATGTCAAATGTCTTGGTTTTCTTCGCTTAAACCGATGCTGCAAGGGCAAGGTCGCTTCACGAACTGCCCAATACTTGTCCACACAGGTCACAATCCAAGACTCTTTGTAACGCGGTGGCGCAATGGTTGCTCCAAACATGTGTTTGACAATAATATCCTCTTCAACTGGATTGATATTCGTCAGCTTCTTTGCATTTCGCAGGGCAATACGCGGATGAACCCAAGCATGACTCTTGGCAAACTTTTGGTCGCGCCAGTCATAGTAAAATAAATCATGGAGGAGACCTCCACGTGCGGCCGACCGAGCATCCCAACCGAATTTTTTAGCTAATCGATAACTGGTATAGGATACATTGATGGAGTGCTCCAATCGATTGGAATAATAGTGATGGGTAATGTCTACTAGCTTCTGCACCTTTGGTGAAGCCAGCAACTGCCCCACATGCTCCATATATTCTGGATCTTTCTTATAAGAAGTCATATGCTGCCTCCTTTGACTCCTATTATACCACAGTTTAACATCATCACCTTAAATAAAGCTAAACAGTAAGATTCCGGCTGCTACAGCAACGTTTAAACTTTCTGCCTGACCAGGCATGGTGATATGAACCAATTGGTCTGCTTTCTGAGTCATTTCATGAGAAATCCCTTGCCCTTCATTTCCCATGACCAAGAGAAATTCATTGGGTACAGTCACCTGTTTGTAGTCTACTGAATCTTTTGAAAGGGTCGTCGCCAAAACAGGTACTTGATTTTCCTTACATAAATCAAGGAGCTGACCTCTTGCTACCCGGTAAATCGGCAAGTGAAAATGACTTCCTTGCATGGAGCGTAGCACTTTTAAGTTATAAATATCAGCAGATTTGTCTGAGATAAAAACCGCATCTAGCCCTGCAGCATCCGCTGTGCGAATCATAGTTCCCACATTTCCTGGGTCTTGCACATCTTCTAAAAAGAGGTACTTCCCAGATAAATTTGCCGGTAAATCCTGCTTAGGAAGTGCAATCTGTGCAACGACTCCTTGAGGAGTCTGACTATCTGCCAATTCGATCAAAATCTCACGAGTGACAAAAACGACCGATCCTAGCCCTGCTACCTTTTCCGCAAATTCTTCTAGTACAAAAATTCGCTCAATGATGGCACCACTTGCAAGGGCCTCATCCAACAAATGCCACCCCTCTATCAAATACGATTCCTTGCGGTATTTTTTTTGATGTAATTTCTTGGTTTGTTTGACCAACTGATTGGCCTTTGACCGTATAACTTCCATAGTTTCCTCTTTTTCTTTGACTATTTCCCATGATATAATAAAGTGAAATACTTGTCAAAAAGAAAGAAGGTCTGGACCATGCACAAGATAAAAATGGTTGCCTCAGGGCGGGTACAAGGCGTGGGTTTTCGTTGGTCTGTCCAATTTTTAGCCTCCGAATTAGGGGACATCTACGGGCGAGTCTGGAACAACGAGGACGGAACTGTCACTATCCTTGCCCAGTCTGAACAATCGGAAAAGCTCAGCCAGTTCATCCAAGAAATCCGCAAAGGACCCTCTCGCATGTCCAAAGTCACCTACCTAGACGTTCAATTGTCTAACTTTCCTGATTACTCTGATTTTAAGGTACAATAATCATCTTTAACTTGTATATTTTTCTCAAAAACAGTAAAATAGAAAGTATCTTGACAAAAAAGGAAAAGAAAAGTGAAACAATCTAAACGTTTATTCTTATCGGGCTTAGCCCTATCCATGTTACTATTTCTATCTGGCTGTGTGCAGCAGAAAAATGGCGTTCCAACTGGTGAAGGTTGGGTCTACAAGTTTTTAGTTGAGCCAATGGGCCACTTAATCAAGTTCTTCGCGGTTAACCAAGGACTTGGTTTTGGACTAGCTATCATTATCGTAACTCTCCTCGTGCGTACCTTGATTTTACCATTAGGAATTTACCAATCTTATAAAGCCAGCTACCAATCTGAAAAAATGCGCTATTTGAAGCCAATTTTGGATCCTATCCAAGAACGCATGCGTAATGCCGCTACTCAGGAAGAACAACTGGCTGCTCAACAAGAATACATGGCCGCTCATAAAGAGCTCGGTGTCAGCATGTTGGGTGGTATGGGATGCTTGCCTATACTCATTCAGATGCCATTCTTTACAGCACTTTTTTACGCAGCGAAATTTACAGATGGTATCGCAGAAGCAAGTTTCTTTGGTATCAACCTTGGAAAATCTAGTCTGATTCTCGTAGCAATTGCCGGTGTCCTCTACCTTTTCCAATCTCTTCTAATGACCGTTGGACTTGATGCGGAGCAAAAGAAGCAAATGCGTTCCATGCTCTTTATTAATCCAATCATGATTGTTATGTTCTCCATCAGCGCTCCTGCAGGCGTAACTCTTTACTGGGTTGTGGGTGGTCTCTTCGGTATCATCCAACAAGTCTTGACAACTTTCATTATCAAACCAAAAATCCGTGCTCAGATTGAGGAAGAATTTGCTCAAAATCCTCCAAAAACTCTAACACCATCAAAAGCAAAAGACGTGACACCAACCGCAAGCTCTGCCATTATCACATCAAAAAAAGACAGACGTAACGCTGGAAAACAACGTTCAAAATAAAGGGAAATGGACTAAGATAGCTTCCTAGTCTCTTTTCAAACCAAAAAGAATCCAGGACGAACACTCCTGGATTCTTTTTTATTGTCATAAAACGAGCTATTACTTCGTTTTTTCAACTTTCAAGATTTTGATATCATAGCTGCCAGCAGGTGTCTGAACAGTTGCCACTTCACCTGTTTTCTTACCAATCAAGGCATGACCAATTGGGCTTTCGTTTGATACTTTATTGGCAAAAGCATCCGCTCCAGCTGCACCGACGATGTGGTAGACTTCTTCATCCGTTTCGCCAACTTCTTGAACCGTTACTGTTTTACCAATCGCCACTTCGTCTTTTGCAACAGCATCGCTATCAACGATTTCTGCGTAGCGGATTTTTGTTTCCAAAGTTGAAATTTGACCTTCTACAAAGGCTTGTTCATCTTTTGCTGCTTCGTACTCACTGTTTTCTGACAAGTCTCCGTATGAACGTGCAATTTTGATGCGTTCTACGATTTCTGGACGACGAACTAATTTTAAGTCTTCCAATTCTTGTTCTAATTTCAATTTTTCTTCCAACGTCATTGGATATGTTTTTTCTGCCATGTTATTTCCTTCTCTCTATTTTGTGAAAACAAAATTATGCGGGAATCCCACATAACCTTGTTCTAATCAATTTTAGTTCCCAATCTGACTGTTCACGTATGTTGCAACATTTTGTTCGTGTTGCTCTAAGGTTTCAGAATAGTAAACTGTACCAGTTTTGACATCCGCTACAAAGTAATAGTTATTTGTTTTGTTTGGATTGAAGGTCGCTTCAATTGCCGCTTGGCTAGGGCTGTCTACTGGACCAGGCATCAAGCCTGTATTTGCATAAATATTATAAGGTGAATCAATACTTGTGTCAACAGCTGCATCTTCTGCTAGGGTTGTCTTTTCACCCAATTTGCCCATCGCATAAAGGATAGCAATGTTAGACTGAAGTGGCATGCCTGCATTGATACGATTATAGAAAACACCTGCAATGGTACGGCGGTCTTCATCTGTCGAACCTTCCTTCTCAACCAATGAAGCCATTGTAAGGAGTGAATTCACATCCAGACCTTTTGCTGTCAATTGGTCATAATAAGGTTGCAAACGCTCGTCCATAGCTACAATCATTTTTTCAACTAATTGCTCCATGGTTGTCGAGTCTGAGTACTCATAGGTTGCTGGGAAGAGGTAGCCTTCTAAGCGATAGATGACTCCGCTATCTGCAGCTGGAAGATTAGCAAATAGTTTTGGATAAGCAGCGACCATTTTATTGATGAAAGCCTCGTCAGCTACTAGTTTCAAGAACTCATCTGAAGAGAATTTAGTCTTGTCGTCTTTTTGTTTTGTGTTGACATTGTCAGTGATTGCTTGTGCAATTTGCTTAATCGTCGAACCTTCTACAATCAAGATTTTACCTGCAATCGGCTCTTGTGGAGCTGCAGTACCGCTTTCTTGTAGAGCTTTTGACAATTCATCAACAGACATAGACTGAGACAAATTATAGTAGCCACTTTGGAAATTATTGTAGCTCTTCAACTTCGCATAGTAATTAAAGATAGTAGCATTCTTGATCAGGTGTTTCTTTTCAAGAATCTTACCGATTTCAAGTGTTGTCGATCCTTCTGGAATCTCTACCTGAAGTGTTTTTGTCGCTTTTGTGTTGATTGGCTCAAGGCTAGATTTTACATAAGTATAGCCTGTTACGCCTGTCACTGCAACTGCAAGTAATACAACCGCGATAACGGTCATAACGATACGAGTTGCTGTTTTTTCTCGTTTTTTCCGGTGATGATTCACTGATGCTCGGCTCCGCGTATGTTTACGAGTGGATTTGTTTTCCTCTTCGGTAACGGTAGGAACGATGGTTTCTTCCAAGGTATTGGTATGTTCTGCTAGAAGCTCCTTGTGCTCTTCCATCGAAAAATGATGAACAACTGTCGCATCTAGGTCTTCTACAGGTGCCAAAGGTGTCTCCTCTGGTTGAGGAACTTCATTCAAGGGTTGCGTCTCCACAAATACCCCATCAAGCATCTGAGTTTCCTTAGCAGGCGCATCTTCGACGACTTCCTCTGTCGAAATCGTTTCGGTAACTTGATCTACTAGTGGAATTTCTTGTGTTACTTCTATTGACGAATCCGCTTCCTCAACAGGTGTAACTTCTACTTGATTGACATCAAAGCGTCGTCTCAAATCATCTACTGAGACACTCGTTTCTTCTGCCGGTTGTTGTGCTAGACGTTCCTGTTTCAATTGTTCCAAATCTCTTAAAATCTGGTCTCGAAACGAGGATTCTTGTGTGTCTTTATTTTCTACATTATCTGCCACACGTATTCTCCTTTCACACAATTACATGATATTATATCTTAATTAAGCCATAAAAGCAAGAAGAACCTTACTCTGATGGGCTTTCCCAGTACATTTCCACCCACTCTTCTCCACCTAATTGCGACGGAGAAAGACCAATTTCAGCAAATCCATTCATTTGGTAGTAGCCAACCAATTCTTCCTTACATGTTAGGCAAATTCCTTTGAAATCAGAAGCCACAGCTACTTCCTTTAAACCAGCTAGGAGCAAAGTTCCCAGCCCCTGTTTTTGATGAGTTGAAGCAATAGAGAGACTCGATATCCCTAGATAGGATAAATCTCCCGCTGGAAGGCTCGTTTGCTCAAAGACAGCATCCGTTAAACTAGCTGTTGCCATCGGTGTTGCTAATAAATGTCCAACCAGACTTCCATCATCTTCGATGACCAGACAGGTCTTGCCTAATTTTTCTGCATAAAATGCGAGAACAGGAGAGGGTATTTGTTCCGTCAGAGGAAAATTCCCTTCCTCTAAGGCTCTGATACCTCCCAAGTCTCCTTCCTGTACAAACCGTATTTCCATTTTTATTCTCCATAGAAAGAACAGACAGCATATCTGCCGCCTGTCGTCTCTCATTGTACGTTATTTGAAAGATTTGATAAAAGTTGTTCAAATGAATACTCATAGGATTGGATATCGCCAGCTCCCATGAACACATAAACTGCATTGTCATGGTTCAAGAGTGGTGATGTATTCTCAACTGTAATCACCGCACCTTTTTTCTTGATTTTAGCTGCCAAATCTTCAACCTTGACTTGCCCCTTATCTGTTTCACGTGCTGATCCATAAATTTGTGCCAAATAGACAGCGTCCGCATCGTTCAAGGCTGCAGCAAACTCGTCCAAGAGGGCAATTGTCCGCGTAAATGTATGCGGTTGGAATACCGCAACAATTTCTTTACTTGGGTATTTTTGACGTGCAGCATCAATCGTTGCCACAATTTCTGTCGGATGGTGAGCAAAGTCATCAATGATGACTGTTCCGTTCACAACTTTTTCAGTGAAACGGCGTTTTACCCCACCAAATGTCTTCATATGCTCTGCAACCAAGTCCAAATCAAAACCTGCTACATAGAGGTTGGCAATCACAGCCGTTGCATTTAAAATATTATGACGACCAAAAGTTGGAATTTGGAAGCTGCCTAATTCTTCTTGACCATGGCGAACTTTGAAAGTTGAACCAGTTGTAGAGGGCTGCAAATCATAGGCTACAAAGTCGTTATCGTCTCCAAAACCATAGTAGTAAATTGGCGCTGGAGCCGTAATCTTACGCAATTCAGCATCTTCTCCGTAAACAAAGAGACCTTTTGTAACTTGCTTAGCATAATCATTAAAGGCGTTGAAGACGTCTTCCAAGCTAGTGAAGTAGTCTGGATGGTCAAAGTCAACGTTTGTAATGATGCTGTATTCTGGGTGATAAGGCATGAAATGGCGTTCGTACTCGTCTGATTCGAAGACAAAATACTTGGCATTGGCTGAACCGCGACCAGTACCGTCACCAATCAAGTAACTTGTATCTGTGATGTTGCGCATAACATGAGCCAACAAGCCAGTCGTTGACGTCTTCCCGTGGGCCCCTGCTACACCAAAACTTGTAAACTGGCGCATGAATTCACCCAAGAACTCATGGTAACGTTTATAAGACAAGCCTTGTGCATCTGCATAAGCAATCTCAACGTTATTATCTGGACGAAAGGCATTTCCGGCAATCAATTCAACATCGGCAGAAATATTGTTTTCATCAAAGGGAAGAATGGCAATCCCTGCCTGCTCCAAACCACGTTGCGTGAAATAATATTTTTCAACATCACTACCTTGAACCTTGTGGCCCATTTGATGTAACATTAGCGCTAAAGCGCTCATTCCAGAGCCCTTGATTCCAATAAAATGATAGGTTTTGGTCATGATTCCATATCCTCTTCCATGTGTGTTAAATTTAATTCCTGAGCTACACGGCGTTCATGTCTCACTTGTCGTTCAGGGTAATCATATACTTGGCTCCGCTTCAAGAAATCATAGGAATTTCGCTGAAGAGGGGATTCTTCTTTTGCACGGTCCTTTTTTTCCAAAGAATAAACCGCTGGCATATCGGCCAAAATGTAAGTGTCTTGACGCAGTTTATCTGCAAGGTGGCTCAAGTGTGTCAACTTGTGTTCTGGCACCAATGGTGCTGTAACTGGTTGACGCAAAGGCTTGTGCAAACTTGCTTTCTCATCCTGCAAATAAGCCGCAGATTTTTTCCGTTTCAAGTCTTCGCGAGCCTGCTCACGGGCCAACTGCCCCTGTGTTTTTTCAGAATAAACAGCTCGAGGAGGTGTCGGTCTTTGCAGACGTTCTCGTCTAGAGTAACCACTCGGCTGACTAGAAAAGAGCGGCGGCAATAAATCTTCCTGCACCACTTCCGTAGCGGCAACTGGATGGCTAAAATCCTTGTCTTGATAAGGCCCCTTGATATTGCTGATAAGATCGGACTCATCGTATAAAGTCATTTGTGGAGCTGGCTCCACCAAAACTTCATCATCTGCAATCAATGGAAACAGTGTCTGTCGTCTCGTCATACATTTTTTCCTTTCAAACTGGTATTATAGCATATTTCCTGCTTTTTCGGGAGTTTCAGCTCAGGAAAGCCCCAAAATCTCACGAATATCATCCACCGTCAAGCTAGCACGGCTTTCATTTCCATCAAGAACCGTCGTCACAAGATTTTTCTTATTTTCTTGCAATTCTTGAATTTTTTCTTCGATGGTGCCACGGGTAATCATACGGTAGAATTCCACCGTTTCTGTTTGCCCCATGCGGTGGGCACGACTAATGGCTTGCTGCTCGGCTGCAGGATTCCACCACAAGTCAATCAAAATAACTGTGTCCGCTCCTGTTAGATTCAGCCCAACACCGCCCGCTTTCAGGGAAATCAAGAATGCATCTCGACTGCCCGTGTTAAAAGCAGTGGTCATTTCTTGGCGAAGATGGGTCGGAGTTGAACCAGTCAATTTATAACTGCTCAAACCTAAATGGTCCAACTCTTTCTCAATGATGTCCAGCATCTGTTTAAATTGAGAAAAAATTAAGACACGGTGATTGCCTTCCTTGAGTTGGATGAGAAGCTCTTTGAGATTTTCCAATTTGCCACTTTCCCCATCAAAATCATCCATAAATAATTTTGGTGTGTCACAAATCTGGCGCAAACGTGTAATGCCAGACAAAATCTCAATTTTCTGGCGATTGATTTCAGCCTCGCTAGCCGAAGCCACACGCGCCTGAATTTGACGCAACTGGGCCAGATAAATGACCTTTTGGTCGTCTGACAGTTCATTGAGAACATTGACCTCTATCAAGTCAGGCAATTCTTCAAGCACATCCTCTTTCTTGCGACGCAGAATAAATGGTCGAATAATCCGAGCCACATCCTCTGCAGCCAACTTACCAAAAGCGAGCTTGGCCGGCAATAGACCTGGCAAGACAATTTGGAAGATGGACCAGATTTCATTGAGATTATTTTCAATTGGAGTCCCAGATAAGGCAAAACAATTGCCCACTTCAAACTCGCGTAATTGCTGAGCTATTTTTGTCTGAGAATTCTTCATCACTTGCGCTTCGTCCAAGAAAAGGTAATCGTAAGACTGGGCTTTGTAAAGGGCGACATCTTGTCGGAAAGAAGCATAGCTGGTCACGACCACTTGGTGGTCTTCCTCAAGCAATCGCTCGCGCTCAGCCTTGTTGCCGTAAATAACAGCCACATCTAGCTGCGGGGCAAACTTATGGCATTCTTCCTGCCAGTTATAGATCAGGCTCGATGGTGCCAAAATCAAAACTCGGGAATCCTTTGTCGTATGGCTCGCGATAAATGCGATAGATTGCAAGGTTTTTCCTAAACCCATATCATCTGCCAATATCCCACCAAATCCGTACTTATCCAAAGTCGACAACCAATGAACACCCAGTTGTTGGTAATCTCGAAGATTGGCTTGAATTGGTAGGGCGGGCAATTCTACTGCTTCTGGATGCGCTAATTCATAAGCCATGGTTCGGAAACTCTCCGTAAAGGAAATATGGTCCTGACCAGAAAAGGCATCCGCTAGCTGATAAGATGCCAGACTAGACAGGGTCATCGATCCTTGTCCACTTGACGTGGCCCGTAAAAAGGTCAAGGTTTGACTGACTCTTTTTAATTCATCATCAAAGACCAACAACCGACCTGTCCGGCTAGTGAAGTAGGCTTGCGCTGACATCAAGGCTTCTAAGGCATCCTCTACCTCATCAGCTTCAATCCCTGCAAAATCAAAGGAAACATCTAAAAGTGAGCCGCTACGGTCCACTTGGATGCTGGTCGCCTCCTCCACCAAGATATCACGCAAGTCATCAGACAAGTCCACCTGACCGAACCGCTTCATAGCTGGCAAGGTTTGTACAAAAAATTGGTACCAATCTTGGCTTGATAAACCTGTTCGTTGCCGTTTAAACTGACCACGAAAGCCTGCATGATCTAAAAAGCGATAAACCCCTTGTAAATGCTGGTAATGATAAGCAAAGGCCAATTCTTGCAATTCCTCTTGACTGCTTACCTGGCAATTGGGAAAGGCGAGAGAAAGTTGCAAGAGAAGCTGATTGTCCTCTCCCTTATCTAAGCGAAATTGCGGTTGAAAATCCTGAATTTCAAATCGTTTGGGTGCAGACACAGTCCCTATTTTTTTGAATTCCAAGAGGCTGAGCGCCAACTTATCTCGGTCTTGAAAATCAACTTGAACCGTCTTATGCCCCTGCTCATCCTTGGACAAGATATCCTTTACCGTTTTCAACAAGGTATCTTGCTGGGCATCCACTTGATAAAGGCAATTCCCAACCAAAAAGTAGCGCCCCGATAAGAGCTCACGTTTGGGCTTCTCTTCAATCTTCAGCTCGATTACCTGCGTGTCCACCTCGACCGAGAAGCGATACAAATTCGCCCTTGCATCAAAATCCACCAACCTCAAGGTGTCATATTTTTCATCATCACAATGAAATTCAAAGCTAGCTAATTGCTGAAGCAAGTCCAAGCCGTCTTCAAAAAAGGCCAGTGGCAAACGAAGATGACGTCCAAAATGCGCGAATACTTCACTTTCAAAAACTGATTTTTCAGGAATGATTCGCCACAAAAAATCCAGTAAGCCTTGACTAGCATCGTCAAAAACAGCATAGGACAACTTTTCGTAATAATTTTTTCCTATCTGGTAGAGGCTTCCTTTTTTGACAATTTTCAAAAAGGCGCCAATATCTCGAATGATATAGGAACGGCTATCCGTCAGGCGGCTGATTTTCAAGGTCCAATCAATATTTTGGTCATACAGCAAGAGCTGTCCCTCTACCGAGAGTTGGTAGCGAACTTCCAGCGTCTCATCTCCAGGCAAGACCTTATCCAGAAAAAGCCCTCCAAAATAGGTCCGTCGCTCGCGCTCTTCTTCCTTGGCTTCATCGCGGGACAGAGTTTCAATTGTTTCTTTGCCGTCCGCATCATTTTTCAAGTAGTATTCTACAGCTGCAAGATGGGGACAGTAGGCACGCTGCGCAAACAAGTCACAGGAACAACTTATTTTTTCCTCATCGAGCGCATAGCAAAAATCCTCTGCATCTACCTTGAAAAAAAGACAAGAGTCGGCACTTTTTTCTACACTCAACTTACCGGCCTCGTACAATTCAATTCCCTCTTGACGGACCCGTCCCGGCATCATTCTAGCCATAGATTCTCCTTTTCTTTATCCCTCTATTATAGCATACTTAAGCCCTTTATTGGTGTTTTTTCATGATAAAAAGAAGGCTTTCACCTTTTTCTCTTTCTATCCAAAACCATCAAAATTGCCAGCAGCTACCTACTGAGGAAATTGAAACAGATTCTTTTCGAGGACAAAATCAAGGGCAAATACCTTGGTATGCTCTCCATGAAAAGTCACAACCAACTGGTCTGTTGTTAATTCCTTAATCTGCCCCGCTCCAAAACGAGGATGTGCCACCATACGTCCTCTGTAAAATTGCTTCTCCAAGACCTGTCGAAAACTCGGCAAGGGCTGGTCATAGTCTTGACTGCGCACCTGATAAATATCACACCTTGCTGAGACATAGCAACGATTTTTCAGTTTTAAACACAAGCCATTTTCAAAAAATTGGTAGCGAGCTCTGTGGCGCTTTTCATCTCCTTGACTACGAGTGAATTTTCCTACATGCCACGAGGTTCCCGCCAGCTATCCCAAACCCATAGATTCTCCTCCTTTACACAATATAACATTCTATTTTATCAATAAATAGGGGAAAATGCTCAGTTTCAATAGAAAAACCTCCAAAAGGAGGTTCTGATTATTTACGTTTCCGAGCAATCAAATGAATCGGAGTGCCTTCAAATACAAAGGCTTTGCGGATTTGATTTTCCAAAAAGCGCATGTAAGAGAAGTGCATGAGCTCTTCTTCGTTGACAAAGACGACAAATGTCGGTGGTTTGGTAGCCACTTGTGTCGCGTAGAAAATTTTCAGGCGTTTGCCCTTGTCAGTCGGTGTAGGATTGATGGCAATGGCATCCATGATGACATCATTAAGAACCGCTGATGGAATTCGAGTATTTTGACTTTCACTAATCTGCTTAATGAGGTCTGGCAACTTATGCAACCGTTGCTTGGTCAGGGCAGATACGAAGATAATTGGAGCATAAGACAAGTATTGGAACTGGTCACGGATATCGTCTTCCCAGTTCTTCATGGTGTGATTATCCTTTTCAACCGTATCCCACTTGTTGACCACGATAATCATCCCTTTACCCGCTTCATGGGCAAAGCCGGCAATCCGCTTGTCGTACTCACGAATGCCTTCTTCTGCGTTGATGACCATCAAAACCACATCTGAGCGGTCAATGGCACGCATGGCACGCATGACAGAGTATTTCTCTGTATTCTCGTAGACCTTACCAGATTTGCGCATACCAGCGGTATCAATCATGGTAAACTCTTGTCCTTCGCTATCCGTAAAATGCGTATCAATGGCATCACGAGTCGTTCCAGCCACTGGACTAGCAATCACACGGTCTTCTCCCAAGATGGCGTTAATCAAACTAGATTTTCCGACATTGGGACGACCAATCAGGCTGAATTTGATGATGTCTGGATTTTCTTCCTCAATTTCATGCGGTAGATTTTCCACAATGGCATCCAAAACATCCCCGGTACCGATCCCGTGTACGGATGAAACGGGGTAAGGATCGCCAAGACCCAAGGCATAAAAATCGTAGATATCACTACGCATCTCAGGATTATCAACCTTATTTACCGCTAAAATAACGGGCTTATTAGTCTTGTAAAGGATACGAGCAACATACTCATCAGCATCCGTAATTCCTTCCTTACCAGACACGACAAAAACGATGACATCTGCTTCATCCATGGCAATCTCCGCTTGGTGCTTGATTTGGTCCATGAATGGCGCATCAACGTCGTCGATCCCACCTGTATCGATAATAGAAAACTTACGATTGAGCCAATCAGCTGTTGCATAAATACGGTCGCGTGTCACACCTTCCACATCTTCTACGATGGAAATGCGTTCTCCAGCAATCCGGTTAAAGAGAGTTGATTTGCCGACGTTTGGACGTCCGACAATCGCAATAGTTGGTAAAGCCATGTGGCCTCCTTTATTTCAATAATTTCTGTTCTTTTAAAAATGCTGCCGTCATCGGATGTTCTGGCTGACCAAACTGCATGGCTACACGTTCAGACCATAATTCAGTCTGGCGAGCACCTGCATAATCCGTCATGACCTGGTCAAAGTCCTTGATGACTTGGGCGTCCTGCTCCTGATAAAACTCTTCAAACACCAGTACTTCCTGCGGTAAGCGAGGCTTCACTTCGTTTAATTTTTTAGGAACACCCAAGGCAATTCCAAAGACAGGATAGGTATAATCTGGCAACTGCAAAATCTTGGCAATTTCATCCGCATTTTGACGAATCATGCCAATAAAAACTCCCCCATAGCCCATACTTTCAGCAGCCAGTAAGACATTTTGCCCTGCCAAGGCTGCATCTACTGAGGTCACCAAAAGATTGTCCGCACCATCCGCATGAAAATTTTCTGCATGAAGTCGCGTCGCTTTTTCAGCCCGATTGAGGTCTCCGATAAAAATCAAAAACGTGTCACATTTCAGAATCCAAGGTTGTGGTTGTGCGGCATAGATGGCCTGCTTTTGCGTGTCAGACTGCACTTTTACAATGGAGTAGGACTGAAAATTTTTCCAGCTAGACGCTGCTTGTCCTGCTTCAAGGATAGCTTTCAAGTCTTGGTCGGGGATTTTTTGATCCGTGAAGGAACGAACCGAGACATGTTTTTTCATTAGGTCAATGGTTTCAGTCATGGCGTCGATTGCTCCCTTCCAAATGAATTTCTCTAGCAAGATAACGAATGCGCTCCATCACCCGGCGGGCCTGCCAAGTCTCATCTCCTGTTTTCCCAGAAGAAAAATGGCGTTCCAAATCTGCAAATGAAAAATTTGAGGTAAAGAAAGTCGGAAGATTTTCCTGCATGCGGTACTGCAAGATGACCTGCAAGACATCATCTCGCACCCAAGACGAATGCTGCTCCGCACCGATATCATCTAAAATCAAGACTTGAGCTGCTTTGATGTCGTCAATCCGTTCTTTAACCGAACCAGAGCTAATCGCATTTTTGATATCCACGACAAAAGTCGGATAATGAAGCATGGTCGTTGCCAACTCATGACGGACCGATAGCTGATGAGCTAAATAAGCCATCAGATAGCTTTTGCCGATACCAAAATTCCCAAAAACATAGAGGCCTTTATTGTCACGACCGACCCGCTCTAAAAACTCACTAATGGCTTCATAAATCGGCATCCGATTGACATCTTTGAAGTCCAAATCTGCTGCCGTAACGGACTTGAGACTCGCTGGCAAAGAAATCAATTGAATGCGATTTTTGATGGCTTCCGCCTTGCGGTAATCCAGCAATGCTTGCGTCTCTTGGTAGGAAACATCGGCATAGCCTTCATTCATGACCAAGACAGGCTTGTAGCCCACCGCAATATAGGCAGAGTCTTTGGCCAAATATTTTTTTCGTTCATTGAGATACTCAAAGAACTTGGACAAGGAGCGACTGACCTGGTCTTCTGTCAGCTGATGCTGGGCAATAAATTCTGCAACCTCTGCATCGCTAACAATCTCAGCATAAAGCTCTTGAAAGGACTTACGTCCACCATTTTCTCGCTTCATATTTTCTTGAACTGGATTCATAGGTCACCTCCTTTTCCTTCCTCCCCCATCATCCGACGACGGAGTTCTTCAAGTCTTTTCTGATCTTGAACTGTTTTTTCTTGCTTCACTTCTTTTTTGCTCCACTCGGGTACATTGCTAGTTTCTACCGGTGTTTTCTGGCTAGGCTTGCTCATTTTTACACCCTCACGCAAGGCCAAAACTGCAGCTTCTGCCGTATCAACCCCACGATAAGAAAAGTCATTAGCCACCTTTAAGGCATACTTTTCATTCAAGTTGGCCGAATCCACACGATTATAGGTATAAAGCACAATGGCGTTGATGACCTCATCGAGTAAACCCAGTTGCGCCATGTTTTTAAGACAAGTACGTTCTGTAGTTGTCAAGGCTGCTTTCCGGCTGTTTTTTAAGAGTTGTAAAAATTCTAGCGGCTTGTGTTTTTTACTTTCTTGAATGAAGGATACTTCTTGGGGTGAAAACTGCCCCTGGCTGACTGGCTTAGATTGCCATTTTTTAGCCATTCGTTTGGTAGAAATGACAAAATCCACAGCCGTTTCTTTGGCCACTTGATAAGATTCAAACCAAGTCCATCCAGCTTGCTCCGCCAAATGATGTAAGGCAACTGTATCTGTTTTCTCATCTTCAAAACGCAGATTGTCCCGTCCCATCAATTGCTTAAAGGACTGCATGTCAAATTCCTTGGACTGGCTCAAGTTTGACACCACTTGTCCCTCAACTGAAAAAACTTCTGAAAATTGCTTGCTGATTTTTTTATCTACAGATGGCAAATCTTGTTCTAGCAATTGAACGGCAGGCTCACCAATTTTTTTGACTAACAGCGAATGGTAAAGGGGGTGCTTGAGAAATTCCTGCTGCGATAAAGGACGAAGCAACTGCAAACTCACTCCATCCTCCAACTGATAGATGTCCAACAGCTTCATGGCAGATAAGACATTGAGAGCCGCTTCCACCGCCTGCGTCCCCAAACCTAGATGATTGAGCACACGACTAAATTTATACCGCCCACGACCATTGTCATAAAAAGACCAGAGATAGTGGTAGAGTGCCGTTGCCTCCAGCCCCAAAATCGGCTGGTAGCAAGCGGCCAAACTAGCAAAATCCGGCGTAAATTGTTGCCCTGCTAGGTAAGCATAGGTATCGTTTGGTTTCATAACTTAGTCCTGCTTTTTATGCTTGGCACTTTTTGTAATCTGCTTGAGCAAAATTTCCAACTCGCTCACATCCTT
Organism: Streptococcus gallinaceus; assembly: GCF_040545695.1. Lineage (NCBI taxonomy): Bacteria > Bacillati > Bacillota > Bacilli > Lactobacillales > Streptococcaceae > Streptococcus > Streptococcus gallinaceus. The sequence continues at coordinate 18,052 of NZ_JBEPMK010000004.1, forward strand.
GAAGGAACGATAGACTGAAGCAAAACGAACATAGGTAATCTCATCCAAATCAACCAACTCTTCCATGACCAGATTCCCAATGACATCACTTTCTACCTCGTTATCACTCTGAGCACGAACCTTTTGTTCAATCCGATTGACAACTTCATCGATTTCAGCGCTAGAAACTGGACGTTTTTGGGCGGAACGAATAATCCCATTGAAGATTTTTTCACGAGAAAATTGCTCGCGCGTCCCATCTTTTTTTACGACAACTAGCGTCTTTTCTTCTACACGTTCATAAGTTGTAAAACGATAGTCACATTTTTCACATTCACGACGGCGGCGGATGGTATTGCCATCTTCCGCTTGTCGACTATCCACTACACTTGACTTCAAACTATTACATTTGGGACAACGCATCTTCTTTCCCCCATTTTATCATTATCATCTCATTGTACCACATTTCTAAGGAGAATAAAAGGGAGTGAGCTAGGCTCACCCCCTGACAAGATACAAGGTAACCAATACCAATTACAATCAGGCTTCGTCTGCGCTTTTTTCAGCCAATCGTTCATAGGTCCATTCCCGAACCAGACGATAAATAACTGCAAAAATCGGTGTAAAGAAGACCATCCCTATCAAACCAAATAAATTCCCACCAATCAAGGCAGCAGCCAAGGTAAACAAGGTTGGCAAGCCAACGGATTGACCGACAACACGTGGGTAAATGACATTTCCCTCAATCAACTGAATAATCTGGAAAAGCACAATCGACCACAGAGCCAGCAGCGGATTTTGGACAGAGACAAAGAGCGCACTGATCAAGCAAGCAGAAAGCGGACCGATGTAAGGCACGAAGGACAAAACGCCAGCTAAGATACCAGCCATGGCCGCATAAGGAATCCCAGATAAAGAATAACCCGCAAATACCAAGACCCCGATAATACAAGCCTCTACAATCTGACTCATCAGAAAACGGTCGTAGGTATCAATAATGACTTCACCCACATAAGTTAGGTTATGCACCACTTTTTCTGGGAAAATAGCCACCAACAACTTAGATGACATGGCTTGCAAATGCTCCTTGCTAGCCAAGATGCTCAAGGTGAAAAAGAAAGCCATAATCAAGGTTAGAACATTTGAGAAAATACCTGTAACATTTGTCGCCAATCCTGCTAAAAAGGACGTCACATAAGAAGAGACATTGTCCCAACCTGTAAATTTGCTAACATAGCTGTTCACTTCCTGTCCTACCTTACTGGACAGGACACCATTTTCTTGCAAGGCAGAAACCAACTTTGGAATAGCTTCATTGGTCACACTAACCAATTGTGAAATCGTAGTTGTCAGCGTTGGTAGGATAATCATGACCAAACCTGTCACAATCAAGGCAAACGCTACCAAAACTCCCGCAATCGCTAGGGGACGACTAGATTTTTTCAAAAAAGGAACTTTTTCAATCAAATTCTCTAATTTTTTCATCGGTACATTGAGCACAAATGCAAAAATCGCACCAATCAAAAGAGAGTTGACGCTCCCGAGCAAGAGCGAAATCAGTTTCAAGATTGCTTCATACTGCAAAACAGCTAATAAAACTAGGGACGCAAAGGTAATCAGCAAGATTTTTTCCTTAAATGTGGTCTTCATATTACTTCCTTTTTACACAAATTTTAAACTATAGTCATTTCGTTTTATTTGATTGCTTCGCTAACTCGGTTTGCCGTACTTCAGTACAGCCCACACCTCTTTGCCTCGCACTAAAATAAAACAACTATATTAGAATCTAATCTAGATAAAAATCAGATGAGAGAACCCTCACCTGATCTTCGCTATAGGGATATTAGTCACGCATGGCATAACCAACTCCACGGATGGTTTTGATGTAGGATAACTGCCCTGGAATATCTAATTTTCCACGAAGGTAGCGGATATAGACATCCACTACATTGGTCTCCGTTCCGGATTCGTACTGCCAAACCTTTTCCAGCAACTGCTCACGCGTCATGGTTTCTTGGCTGTTCATCAAGGTTGCCAAGAGGTCATATTCGCGGCGGGTCAAAGCAATGAGTTCGGAACCGCGCGTCACCGTTCGATTTTGAAAATCAATTTTTAGGTCACGGTAAGCTGCATGCAATTTTACTTGCTTGCAATGCTCGTCGATAAAATCTCGACCACGAAAAATCATATCCACCTGACTCACCAATTCCTGGATGACAAAAGGCTTGATAATATAAGAAACAGCATAGGCTCGGATATCTTCACCGAACTGCTCCGCTTCCTCAGGTTCTGCTACGACAATCATCACTGTCGCAGGCTTAGTCTTGAGGATGTTTCCAGCCAATTCTTTACTGGTCATATCTGACAGTTGGAAACTCATAATGATAAAATCAAAATCTGTTTCATTTGCAAGCTGGAGCGCTTCTTCTCCTGTCGCAGCATAATCCACAATGTATTCTTTCTTCTGTAATTCCATTGATACAAAATGCGATAGATTTCGCTCTTTACCTGCAATTAAAATCTTTTTGGTCATATCTTATTTTTCATCATACCATGAATAATGGAAGACGCCTTCTTTGTCTTTACGTTGGTAAGTGTGAGCACCAAAGTAGTCACGTTGAGCCTGAATCAAGTTGGCTGGTAAGTTTTCAGCGCGGTAGCTATCAAAATAAGTGATGGCTGCTGAGAATGTTGGTACTGGTACACCTGCCTGCACAGCCAAACTCACCACATCACGAACGGATTGTTGGTATTTAGCTGTTACATCAAGGAAGTATTCATCCAAGAGAAGGTTGGCCAAGTCTGCTTCACGGTTGTAAGCGTCTGTAATCTTTTGCAAGAAACGTGAACGGATGATACAACCTGCACGCCAGATTGACGCAATGTCTGCAAATGGCAAGTTCCAGTTGTTTTCTTTAGAAGCTACACGAAGTTGTGCAAAACCTTGTGCGTATGAAATAATTTTTGAGAAGTAAAGCGCTTGACGAATCTTTTCAATCAATTCAGCTTTATCACCGTCGTAGCTCACTGCAGCAGGTTTTGGAAGAACCTTGCTAGCATGCACGCGCTCTTCTTTATAAGTAGAGATGTAGCGAGCAAACACAGACTCTGTAATCAATGACAATGGTACACCCAAATCAAGTGATTGTTGGCTTGTCCATTTACCAGTTCCTTTGTTACCGGCAGCATCCAAAATGTAGTCTACAACTGGTCCATCTTGGCCTTCATCATCTTTACGTTTCAAGATATCAGCTGTAATCTCAATCAAGTAGCTATCCAATTCACCTTGGTTCCACTCAGTGAAGATGTCTGCCATTTCATCAACAGATAGACCAAGCAAGTGTTGCATCAAGTCATAGCTTTCGGCGATAAGTTGCATATCTCCGTACTCAATCCCGTTGTGAACCATTTTCACATAGTGACCTGCGCCATCAGGACCGATGTAGGTCACACATGGAGCACCATCTTCTGGAGCTTTAGCTGAGATTTCTTCAAGGACATCTGCTACCAATTCGTAAGCTTCTTTTTGACCACCAGGCATGATAGATGGGCCTTCGAGGGCACCTTTTTCACCACCAGAAACACCTGTACCGATGAAGTTGATACCAGAGTCAGCCAATTCATTTGAACGACGGATGGTATCTTCAAAGTAAGTATTCCCACCGTCAATCAAGATATCGCCCTTGTCCAAGTATGGAAGAAGCGCTTGAATTGTCGCATCTGTACCTTTACCAGCTTGCACCATGAGCATGATACGGCGAGGTTTTTCAATCGAATTTACGAAAGACTCCACATCATAACTTGGTACTAATTTTTTACCTGGGTTGCTCGCAACCACATCTTCTGTTTTGTTTGCTGAACGGTTATAGATGGCAACTGTATAGCCACGTGATTCAACGTTGAGGGCGAGGTTACGACCCATTACGGCCATCCCTACTACACCAAAGTTTGCTTTTGTCATGAGTTTACTCCTCTGTAATAGTTTATCTTTTTCATTGTACAACAAAAAGGAAGATTTTGCAAATATTCTGTCAATTTCATTCTTGGTCGAAAAGCCCTTGTAACTGGGCAAATGGACTGCTTGCTTCTTTTTTCTCTTGCTGACTTTCTTGGAAATCATCTTCTGTCAAGACAGCCCAATCATTTCCAGATGGCATAGCAAAACCAGCTTCCTCTTCTGGTGTCAAAATTTTCAAGGGAACTGCCAGCAAAATATTGTCTGCAACACTTTCATCAAGGCGGATTTGTTCATCCTCTACTACCAATACCATATCTGCGTCCACCAAGTCTTTTTCCTTTAGGACGGATTCATCTGCCACAAAGATTTCATTGACTGCAATCGTCTCTACTCTCTCCACCGGCGCTAATGAACGGCTAGAGGCCAAGGTAATGGTGTAAGACATGCTGTAATCTAAAAAGTAAAATCCAGCTTCAAATCGAACACTTCCTTGAGCCAAAACTGGCGTCAAATCCAGAATCTCAGCATTACGACCCTTGAGTTCCTCGGTCACATCCAGGCTCTTTTCAAACTGAATACCCTCTGGATTTTTTTGAATATCATAAATATGAAACATCTATATCAACTTCCTATCACTATTTAGAGTTTTCATTTATTATACCACACTCAGCCATAAAGCTGTCAGTGTTGATGCCTGTGTTCAGATAAAATTACTTTGCGACAATGTTCTTGGTGTTCTTCCATATTTTGATCAAATTGAACTGTTGCTTCGACAATATTGTGACAATGAAGGAGTTCGACCACTTCTTGACGGACCGATTTTTCATCTGCGGCATCATCAATCCACAGATGAAGCGTTGCCACATGTTGCCGTCCATCTAAAGACCAAACGCTCAAATCTACTACTTTTTTCACATGTTCAACTGTTTCAACTTCATTTTCTATCTGCTGTAAATCAATGTCTGCTGGAACAGCTTCCATAAAAACTAAGAAATTTTTCCAAAAACGAGGAAGCGCCTTACTCAATATAAAAATAGAAATTGCAACAGAAAGTAATGGATCCAAAAAATACCAGTCTGTCACTTGGAGAACCAGAGCTACGATAATAACTGCTATCCATCCTAAGATATCTTCCAGAAAGTGTAGACTGAGAACTTCTTCGTTTTCTGATGACTTCTCAGAAAGGACAAAACTCCCCACAGCATTGATGACAATGGCAATCACACCAAGCAATAGCATGCCAATTTTATCTACAACAGGTGGATTAAACAAGCGTGGTACAGTTTCAACCAATACAAAAATTGAACCTACTATTAAAATCACCGATGTGACCATTGCTCCTAGGAGGGCAAAGCGGTCATATCCCAAGCTAAAGCGATCATTGCCTTTCTTCTTTGAAATTTTTTCTAAGAAATAGGATAAACCGATTGCAAGGGCATCTCCCATATCATGAACAGCATCCGCTAATATAGCCGCCGATTGAAACAAGGTCCCAAATATAAATTCAACAATTGAAAAAGAGAAATTAAGCCAAAAAGCTATCAAGGTACTAGATACAAATTTATTTTTCATGATTTACCTCGCATGAATATACTTTCATATATTATATATGATTAGACGTTCATTTGTCAAACAAAAAAGAAGGATTTTATTCCTCCTCTTGGCTATGAGCTAGAGCCAGCTCAAACATATGACGAACATGCTCATCTACCATTTGGTAGACAACGTACTTGCCCATTTTTTGCCCCTTAACAATATGATTTTTTCGTAATTTACTTAGTTGATGAGAGACAGCTGACTGTTCCATACCTAATTCGTAGATAATATCTTCAACTTTTAACGAACCTCGTTTAGAGAGTAAGTAAAGAATTTTCAGACGTGTCTGATCACCTAAAACTTTAAAAAGCTGGGCTGTTCTTTCTAATGACTGCATATCATCTTGGTAAGACATATAAGCAACCTTATCCTTCCAAAGCTGTCAAATAGTTGTAGACCTGCTGACCAGCCATGGCACCATCCCCTACAGCCGTTGTAACTTGGCGAAGGTATTTTTGGCGAATATCACCAGCCGCAAACACACCTGCTTGACTGGTTTCCATGAGGTCGTTGGTCACAATCCAACCCGCTTCATCAGTGATACCCAAGTCCGCAACAGAGTCCGTCATCGGATCCAATCCAACATAGATAAAGACACCACCAAAAGCATGCTCTGACACTTCACCTGTCTGAACATTTTTAAGGACAACAGATTGGACCTTGCGGTCATCGCCTTTGATCTCTTCGACAACACTATCCCAGATGAAATTGATTTTTTCATTGGCAAAAGCACGGTCTTGCAGCACTTGCTGGGCACGCAATTTATCACGACGATGCACGATTGTCACTGACTTAGCAAATTGTGTCAAGAAAGCTGCTTCTTCCACCGCAGAGTCTCCTCCACCTACGACCAATAAATCTTGGTCACGGAAGAAAGCCCCGTCACAAACTGCACAGTAGGATACACCACGGCTATTGTATTCTGCTTCACCCGGTATGCCCAACAAACGGTGTTTGGCCCCCATTGCAAGGACAATTGACTTGGTTTCCAGGGTCTCGTCTTCTGTAATCACTTTTTTGACAGGACCGTCAGTTTCCACACGAAGGACTTGTCCAAAAAGATGGTCCACACCGAATTTTTCAAGCGGTTCAAACATTTTCTCAGATAATTCTGGTCCGGAAATATTGGCATAACCTGGGTAATTTTCAATATCAGCCGTATTTTGCATTTGGCCGCCGTAAATCCCACGTTCCAAAAGAGCAACCTTGAGATTGCTACGACCTGCATAGAGCGCTGCGGTCATCCCTGCAGGCCCTGCTCCAATAATAATTGTATCGTACATATTTCTACTTTCTAAACCCTAAACATGATAAGAATTCCAACGATTCCAAAAGCAAGAATCGGAATTGTCATGATATTGATCATCAACAAATCAATCAAAAACTGACGACGGTCATTCACTGTCTGATCCAGTCCTTTTCCAGCCCGTCTCGCAAACCAAATCAGACTCATCACGACAACAATAATCGCTGAAAAGAGGAGACTTTGAAGATAAAAACCTAAAATCGTTTGCAGCATGATTCACCTCAATTAAAAACTTTGGCGTTTGGCTTTGCGCTCCGCACGACCTTTAGCACGCGCTTCCACACGCTTGGTCTTACGGCGTTTTTCGTCAACTGCCCACTTGATTTTTTTCTTGTAGCCCGGTTTGATTTTTTTCTTTTTCTTCTTGACCAAGCCAATCATTTCTAAATCTAGTTTTTCATTTGATTTTTCACGATTGACACGACGGTCACGGTCATAAGTATCTTGAAATTCGCCATCTTTGATTTCTTTTGGTTGGAACTTGATATTCATCTTTTCCAACTCACGGATATCTGCATCATCACTTGGTTGATAGAGGGTGATGGCAATCCCCGACAAGCCATTTCGTCCTGTCCGTCCTACACGGTGGACAAAGAAGGATAAATCTTGCGGAATCGCGTCATTGATAACATGACTAACTCCTTCAATATCAATCCCACGCGCCGCCAAATCTGTGGCTACGATATACTCATAATCCAAGTTTTTCACTTGATTCATGATGCGTTTACGCTCACGCGGTGGCACATCTCCGTGAATCTTAGCAACCTTGAGACCATTTGACAAAAGATAGTGGTGCAAATCATCCGCACGTTCTTTTGTGTTAACAAAAATCATGGCCAAATAAGGTTGCATTGTCTTGGTCATTTGCAAGATTTGTGCATTTTTATCACGACCTTTTGTCGATACCAACCAATTCTCGATTGTATCCGCAATAACCGTCTGCGTCTTGATTTTTTCCATGACAGGATTAGACAAGTATTTCTTCAAAAACGGTTGTAATTTCTGCGGAATCGTCGCTGAAAAGACCATGAATTGCAACTGTTTTGGCAAACTCGAAGCAATCTTATCAACTGTTTCCAAAAAGCCCATGTCCAAGGTCATATCAGCCTCGTCCACGACAAATGTGCTTGCTTTATGGATTGCTAGGTCACCTGATTTGACCAAGTCGTAAATCCGTCCAGGAGTTCCAATCACGATATGGGGTTGACTTGTTTGCAGCTTGTCAATTTGGCGATTTTTATCTGTTCCGCCGACATAATTAACCACACGAATTTCTGTCTCTGAATGCTCAGCAATCTGCTTAGCCGCTTGGTAAATCTGCGTTGCCAACTCGCGCGACGGCGCTGTGATAACTGCCTGCACGTAGTCTTGTTCCTCATCCAATTTTTGGAAAATTGGAATCAAAAAGGTGTGCGTCTTTCCTGAACCAGTCTTAGACTCCCCGACCAAGTCACGCCCAGACAAGACAACTGGAATCAACTTTTCTTGTACTTCAGTTGCTGTGACAAAATGGATATCCGTCAAAGCATCTTGAATATAATTTTTTAATTTAAATTCTGTAAATTTCATAGTTTCCTCATTTTTCTTACTTGTTTCTATTATACCAAATTTTTCCCTATACTGACATAATCTGAACTGACCTTCTCTGACAAAATAAAAAGAAACCTAGGACTGAGTCCTGGGTCCTTTATAAATACAAACAAGCAAGTGTCACGAGACTCATGACAAGACCCACCCCCCAAAGGAAAAAGTCCACTTGCCATTCAGACCACTTTTCAGCCTTACCTGACAAACCACCCAATTCCAAGTGATGATGGAAAGGAGTCATACGGAAGATACGGCGACCTTCCCCATATTTTTTCTTGGTGTACTTGAAGTAGCTGACTTGCAACATAACCGATGACGTTTCAAGGACATAGACCAAACCGATAAGGAGCAAGGTCCATTCCTGATGAAGAGCGATAGAGATGGTTGCGAGCATTCCCCCAAGAGCCAAACTTCCCACGTCTCCCATAAATACCTTGGCAGGTTTATGATTATAGACGAAGAAACCAAGAAGGGCTCCAATCATGGTGACACAGACAAGAAGGATGTCAAACCGCCCTTGATGGAAAGCAATAACTGAATAAGCCGCCAAACTAATTACCACTGAGATGGAAGCTAAACCGTCAATCCCATCTGTCAAGTTGACCGCATTTGAAAAACCAACTAACCAAAAAAGGACAAAGGCAATGTACAGAATTCCCAAATGGAGATGATAACCAAAAATATTGAGTTCCCCTCCGCCAAAACCTGCTACGTGAACACCATAGAAAACCAATCCTCCAATGATTTGCAGAATCAATTTTTGTTTTGGATTGAGGCCCTCGTTAATCTTACGAAAGATTTTTAAGAAATCATCCAAAAATCCAACTGTTCCGTATAAAACAAGGATGAACAGAATGCCAAAAACCGCTCCTGTCATCATGTGGAATACAAGAGCAAACAGAAAGCTAACAAGGATAGCTACTACCAAGAAGACCGTTCCACCCATAGTTGGTGTTCCCGCCTTAAATTGGTGCTGTTTTACATCTTCGTGCATTTGTTGACCTTCTATTCGCTTTTGCTGATAAAAGGTAATAAATTGTGGCATGAGGAGGACTGTCGCTACAAAGGCGAGAATCCCTGCTGAAATAGCCAAAAACATATTATTCTCCTAGTGTAATGGTTAATTTTTTTAATTTCTTCAATGCTGTTCCGGTGTCGCTACTTTGTGCGGTGACATGACTACCATTGCCTTGATAGGTCACTTCTATCCCCATCCATTTTCCAAACACCTGAACATTTTCCTTGGTCCAACCGTACATATCTGGCAACTCTGTGAAATCTGATGTCAACAGCAAGATTTGCTGATTAGCAGCTAGATTACTACCTTTCTTGACAGATACTTTCTTGATTTTTGAACCATTTCCCAAGATAATGGGTTGTACCAAATGGCGACGCAACTCATCTGCAGTGATACCTGGGCTATGGTCCGTCAAATCCTCCAACTTATACTCTGTTTCACCCGTAACCGTTGACAGACCTTGAGCTGGACCATCTAAGTTTAAACTATCTTTGAGCAACATGGCTTCTTTCAAAACTGGATTGACAATGGATTGCCATGAAAGAAGATTAAAGTTCTGTGGTTGTTGAAGAGTCACATACATGATAAATTGCGGATCTTCCGCAGGAACCATTGCAACAACGGAGTTGACATAATCATTGGCACCTTCCATATAACCTGTACCGTCTGACTTGGCAATTTGGGCCGTACCAGATTTGACTGCTATATTGTAGCCGTCAACTGAGATCACTGCTCCTCCTGCCGCGTGGGAATACAGAGTTCCATAGTAGGGGTCCGTACCGACAGAAATCATATAATTCCTAGTCTGTCTAGCAGCGTCCGCTGAGACTGGATTTCCAACGACTTCTTTTTGAGAAATCCGAGAAGTATTGGTATTGGGGTCATAGGTTCCAGTGATGAATTTTGGCTCTAACATTACACCATCATTGGCGACAGCATTAAAGGCACGAAGCATTTGTAAATGAGTGACGTTGATGGCCTGTCCAAAGGATGTCATGGCATAGGAAACGATATTGGCCTCTGGCAACATCCCTCCTGATTCGTCTGACATTCCAAAACGTGTCGGATAGCCATATCGGAATTTCGACAAATAATGGAGCCACAAGTCGTCTCCCATGGCCTGCTCCAGTCGTGTCATACCGACGTTACTTGACAGGGCAAAACCTTGAGCGAAGTTGAGATATTGAGCATCGCGACCAGTATTGACCGTCCAGTCCTTGATGGTCGCATCGGCAATATCATATTTGTCATTGTAGTAAATTTCATTGGGATTGAATTTTCCGCTATCAATGGCAGATGCCAAGGTCATAACTTTCATGGTTGACCCCGGCTCATATTGAGATTGATAAAGGAGAGATAGCCAAGAAAAATCTTTGGCATTCAGACCTTCCTTGGTATCAGCGTCAAAACTTGGACGCTGAGTGGTGGCTAGAATTTCACCCGTCTTGGCTGAAACCAAGGTGGCACTAGCATTGACCGCTTTTGTATCGGTAAAGAACACATCCATATTGGTTTCCATGGACCGTTGCAAATCCGCAGACAGGGTCGTATAGACATCTTGACCGTTAATCGTCTCTTTTTTCACATCGGCAGTGTCCGGTAAAATCCGTCCCTTGCTGTCTTTTTCATAGACGATTTTTCCATCTTGCCCAGACAAAATCGCATTTAAGGCTGACTCCATACCCGTCTGGCCTAGTAAGCTTTGCGAACCATCTTTATTATCCACCAATTGGGCCAATCCTACAAAAATACTGGCAAAATTCCCGTTTGGATACATCCGACCTGGGCTGGTATCAAAGTTTATCCCTTTAATGCCAGCCTTTTTCATCAAATCTTGGATTTCAGTCATCGTTGAGTAGGAAATATTTTTACCAGCTGTACCGAAGTAAACCTGACTCAGATTGGGCAATTTTAACTGCTGGATGACAAAGTCTTTTTTCATCCCCAATTTTTTATCGAGAATCTCCGCCACCTTATCAAACTGACTATCTTGTACATAGAGCGGTTCTTTCAAGGCTGAGACATATTCTTTGTCAATGATGGCATAAATGGTGTAGGTCGTCGAATCTTGAGCAATTGCCATTCCTGTTCGGTCATAAATCGTCCCACGTTTGGCCTGCTTTGTAACCGTCATCTGGTGAACACTAGCTGCCCCCGCAGACAAATCTTGCCCAAACTTCGAGTCCGTCCCGATAATAATTGCAAAGTTAATCAAAAAAATAAAAAAGATAAAAACAGTCAAAAGAATGAGGCTTTGCCCCACTCTTCTACGATTTCTAGAGGGATAGGAACGATGTTTTAGCACGTACCGTAAAAATTTATTTTTCCTATTTGCCATATTACTCCGTCACTCCAATATTATTGTTGTTGAAGGTCAAGCCTTCCTTCTTCGCAATTTCCGTCAAATGTTCCTTACGCGACAATTCGTTGACAGCCTGCTGGGCATCATTCAACTCTGCTTGTTTGGAACTAATATTTTGATTGACAGTTGCCATGTCAGATTGGAGCTGCAACAACCGAGTTTGGAGGAAAATAATCCCAATGGCTAGTACAATCCCTGAAAAAACGATACTACCATAAAAAGCCTTTTCCACTCTTGAAAAAGTTCTGATTTTTTCTTCAATAACTCGTCTTGCGACATCTCTACGTTTGTCTTGTAACATGGATTTCTCCTAGTTTTTATGTACTTTCTTCGCAACGCGCAACTTAGCAGAATGAGAGCGGTTATTGGCTTCTAACTCTTCTTCGATTGGCAAAATTGGTTTGCGATTAACCAATTCCAATGGTGCCTTCAAGTCGTCTGGGATGAAAGGCAAGCCTTTTGGTACATCCACCGTACTGTATTCCTTGAAAAGCTGCTTGGTCAGGCGATCTTCCAATGAATGGAAGGTGATAACCGATATCCGACCATCCAGTGCCAACAAATCAATAGCTTGTTGAATGGACTCATCCGCCGCACCTAGCTCATCATTGACCTCAATCCGTATGGCCTGAAAAATCTGTTTAGCAGGGTGTCCCTTTTTCTTGAGCTCTTTAGCTGGTTTGGCTGACTTGATAAACTCAGCCAACTCCGTCGTTGTCTCGATGGGTTTGACTTGACGTGCTTGCTCAATCTTACGCGCAATCTGCTTGGAAAATTTATCCTCTCCATATTTGAAGAAAATCCGTACCAAGTCATGGTAATCGTACTGATTGACAACTTGAAAGGCCGACAAGCTCTGCTCACGATTCATTCGCATATCTAGCGGCGCATCTTTTTTATAAGAAAAACCACGCTCACGCTCATCTAATTGTGGACTGGACACACCCAAATCGTAACAAATCCCATCAATCTCTGTCACACCTAACTCTGCTAAACGCGTTTTGAGATTACGAAAATTATCCTTGATAAAGGTCACCATGCCTTTTTCAATAAACGAAGCTAGGCGGATGTGGGCATTATCAATGGCCGTCTGATCTTGGTCAAACGCATACAGATGCCCCTCTTGGCTCAACTGACTAAGCAGGTACTCGCTGTGTCCAGCTCCCCCCAAGGTCGCATCTACGTATACACCATCCGGCTTAATATCTAATAAATCAACCGTCTCATGCAATAGAACAGTTGTGTGATTAAATTCCTTTGTCATATCTGTTTATTATACCATACTTCCAAAAAAAGCTCCTTAAATTCCTATTTTGAAAACTTTTTCACAAAACATGTCATATATAGTTGACATGTCGTCTCATTCTTTTTATAATAACAGTATCAACTATATTTAACTTTTGGTGACGGTAACACCAAAAAATTTTAGGCAAATGTGTCGCATATATCCGACACAATCTAGGAGGTCCTATGAATCGCGTCAAAGAATTTCGAACCGAGGCTGGCTTATCTCAATTGGCTTTAGCCCAAGCTATCGGAGTTTCCAGGCAGACCATCAACATGATTGAAAATGATAAATACAATCCCTCGCTCGACTTGTGTATCAACCTAGCACGAGCCCTCAAAACAGACTTAAACAGCCTCTTTTGGCTAGAAGGAGAAAAACGATGAAAAAAGAAACAGTTACTGAAAAAATGATTAAACACTTTTACGGCATCACAGGTCCGATGGATGAGTACAAACGCCGCGAGGCAGATCGCATTGGAAATATCTGCTTTATCTATCTGACTTGGCTGATTCTGATCGGCAATGTCATTGCTCTTTTTCTCAGCATAAAATTTCCTAAATTCACCGCCATCGCCTACCCTATCTTTTTGATGTTTGGACTATTTATTATCTTTTTCTACGTCATGCTCAAGGTCGACGCTTCCAACCTTACCACTATCGACGAGGAGGAGTTGACTCCTAGCGAACAGAAAAAAATGAAAAACGGTGGCTTAAAAGCTGGTCTATTTTTTGGTTTCTTCATGTATCTCTTTAGCGCTTTTCAGGTATCTTGGTCTGAAAATAAAGATTTTCTCTCACTTCTCTTAAGACCGCTGAATATCATTATCGGCATTATCATGGGGATTCTATTTGGACTAATCATGTCACTAATTGTGCAGGCGCGTAAATTTAAATAACCTAAAAAGTTGCCTAATCTGGTAACTTTTTCTTTCTTTTTTAGAAGAATGTGGTAGAATATCTTCATATTTTAATTTTAGAAGAAACATTTCGAGGAAATCATGCCTATTTTTAGGATTAAACTAACGCCTACTCAACGCATTATTATGAGTTTTTTAGGGGTTATTCTGACAGGGTCACTTTTGTTGACTCTTCCCATCTCCCAACAAGCGACCTCACAGGCTCATTACTGGGATAATCTCTTTACAACTGTATCAATGGTCTGTGTAACAGGACTCTTTACCGTTCCTGTCGCAGCCACCTATACAACTTTCGGTCAGATTATCTGTATGATGCTCATGCAGATTGGAGGGCTAAGCCTAATCAGTTTTATCGGACTGTTCTCCTTGCAAGCACGCCGGAAGCTCAGCTTTATCAATATTGCAACCCTGCAAGAAAGTCTCAGCCGAGACGATACTCGTAACTTCAAGCAGTTTATCTTTTCTGTCTTTCAGTTTACTTTTGCGGTCGAATTACTTGGTGCCTTGCTACTATCTCTGCATTTCGTACCGAAATTTGGTCTAGCTAAGGGGCTCTTTACATCGCTCTTTCTTGCCATTTCTGCTTTTTGTAATGCAGGATTTGACAATATGGGAGCTAACAGCTTGATTGATTACGCTACTGTACCAATCGTCAACTTGGTCATCGCAGCACTCATCATCATGGGGGGCTTGGGTTTCTCCGTCTGGTTTGACTTACAAACCCACTTGACCAAGCAAGGACACTGCCGAAAATTAGCCTTTCATACCAAAGTTGTTGTGATGCTGACTGCATTTATCTTATTCGTCGGGACCACACTGTCTCTTCTTATCGAGTACAACAATCCATCTACAATCGGAAATCTTTCTTTCGGACACAAGGTGATTACTAGCTTCTTCCAAACTGTTACCATGCGGACTGCTGGCTTTGCAACAATTGATTACACCAAGGCACATCCTGTTACCTTATTACTCTACATCTTCCAGATGTTCTTGGGTGGGGCACCAGGTGGTACAGCAGGTGGTTTGAAAATTACAACCTTCCTGGCCTTAGTTCTATTTGCCCGCAGCGAGATTCTCGGTTTGACCCATACCAATTTTATGGGACGAACAATTGATACCGTTACAATTCGTAAGACAGTCGCTCTTTTCAGCGTCTTTCTCATGACTTTTATCCTTGGCCTCTTCGCCATCAGCGTAACAGATCCACAGAAACCTCTGCTCTTTCTAATGTTTGAGGTCATGTCTGCACTTGCGACCGTTGGAGTTACGGCAAACTTGACGCCGACCCTGACACATGCCAGTCAGTTTATCATCATGGCACTCATGTTCTTTGGCCGCATTGGTCCAATGTCCATCCTCATGAGTATCTCAAATCGTAAATCTTCTCGAGAAGATAACATTCAATATGCAAAATCAACAATGATCGTCTAAAGGAGACAACATGCCAGTACAAACTATCGGAATTCTTGGTCTGGGAGTTTTTGGAACCAACATTGCTAAAACATTAGCCAAATACAACAGCCATATCATCGCTGTCGATAACCATGAAAGTCAAATCAATCAAATGGAAGCCATTCTCGCTCGTGGAGTTGTGGGAGACATCACCGACAAAGACTTACTACGCGCAGCTGGCATCGGCTCTTGTGATACCGTTGTGGTCGCAACAGGAAATAACTTAGAATCTAGCGTCCTTGCTGTCCTTCATTGTAAAGCGCTGGGCGTTCCAAAAGTGATTGCAAAAGCTAAAAGTAAAACAACTCGCGAGGTACTTCTCAAAATCGGTGCCGACCGCGTCATCTCACCTGAGCGCGAAACGGGGATTTCCCTTGCAAAACACCTCCTTCACCATGACACAACTGAGTTAATCGAACTAGACGGCAATATCAGTATCGTTGAATTTCAACCACCTGCAAAATGGATTGGCAAAACACTTGCCCAGCTGAATCCGCGTCAAAAATACATGATGAACATCATCGGATACCGCAGCAAATACGGAAGCGACCGCCAACTGCATATCCAACTCTCGCCTGATTACACCTTTAACGAAGACGAGTTGATTATGGCTGTCATGGACAATAACACGGTTGACCATTTTGAAGAGTACACCAACAAAATCTTATAATCATAATCATAAAAAAGAGTGGAATTTTCTCCACTCTCTTTTTGTTTCTATGAATTTGGATCGTCCAAACTACGGCCGTGCAGACCTTTTTCACGTTGGACTTGGCGCAATTTCTCAGGTGTCACATCATTTCCTTCTTCATCAACCAGCTTGATTCCTTCAACATGGTGACGCACAGAACGGCGGAAACCTTCAATGTATTCCTCACGCAACCGCGCTTGCTCAACTTTTTCCTCACCAGTCAGTCCGACTGATTTTTTCTTTTTCGCAAGCTCATTGATACGAGCGATTTTTTCAGGTGTCATGATTCCTCCTTTTTCAACTATTTCTTACGAGTCGTAGACGTGCTTCTATTGCTACAAATCTCTCCACGGTGAATAGTTTGGCTTGGCTTACTTGGTTCGCTCTTTATTTCGTGTTCAACAAATTGAAGACTGCGACCTTCTTAGCTTTGGCAACGAGGCTTGCAAGAAGAGCCAAGCGATTGTTCTTGATTTTCTCGTCTTCTGCCATGACCATGGTATTGTCGAAGAAGTCGTTGATGACTGGACTAAGTGCGAATAGTTTGTCTAAGTTTGCTACCATATCGTCTGTCAATTCAAGCGAAGCGACTGCTTGGCTGAGAGCTGTTTCTTGAGCATTTTCAAAGAGAGAGCTGTCCACCGCCACAGAAGCGTCAGCTTTTTCAGCTAAGTTAAAGGCACGTGACAAGCTTTCAACCGCTTCCTTGTAGCCGTCTGTTTTGCTCTTTTGGGCAATGGCTGCGCTAGCTTCAAGAACAAGACGAACTACGAAAGTATCCGATGCCAATACAGCTTCACGGATATCCTTAGCAATCGCTGCATCCATCATCTTCTCAATACGAGCAGAGATGAAGGTCATAACCTCGTCTTGATGTGCATAGGTCAAGCTGTCAAATGACAAACCGTACAGGCTAGCAATCAACTCATCAAGCGGAATTTCCCAGCCAAAGGCATCCAAGATACGAACGATACCTTGAGTCGCACGACGAAGCGCGTAAGGGTCATTCGAACCACTCGGAATCAAGCTCACTGAGAAGAAGGACAAGAGCGTATCCAACTTATCTGCAAGAGCCAATACAGCCCCTACTTTTGTCTCAGGAAGTGCTCCATCAGCGGATGTTGGCATATAGTGTTCACGGATAGCTGTCGCAACAGCTGCATCTTCACCGGCAAGGAGAGCGTATTTTTCCCCCATCAAACCTTGAAGCTCATCGAACTCTCCGACCATACCAGTCAAGAGGTCAAATTTGTAGATAGCTGCAGCACGAAGCACAGCTGCCTTTTCATCTGCTGAGAGCTCAGCTTGGTCAGCAAGATAATCTGCGATGACTTTTGTGCGATCCATGTGTTCATGAAGAGAACCGATTTTTTCATGGAAGGTAACGTGTTTGAGTTTTTCAACCAAGTCTGCAATGACTAATTTTTGGTCTTCATTCCAGAAGAATTCCCCATCTTCTAGACGGGCAACCAATACTTTCTCATTTCCTTTGATGACATTCTCGATGTGCTCAGCATTCCCGTTACGGACAGAGATGAAGTTTGGCAAGAGCTTGCCATTTAGGTCACGAACAACAAAATAACGTTGGTGGTTCTTCATTGAGGTAACCAACACTTCTTCAGGTACATCCAGATACTTGGTGTCAAATGAACCAACAAAGGCAGTTGGGTATTCGACCAAGTTGAGGACTTCGTTGAGAAGATCGGCATCAATTTCTACCTGAACATTGCGTTCTGCTTCGATAGCTTTGATTTGGTCTACAATCATAGCTTCACGTTCAGCTGCATCTGCGATGACAAATTGCTGACGCAAATCATCTTCATAAGAATTAGCTGAAGCAATTTCAGTTTCTTGCCCCAAGAAACGGTGACCACGACTCACACAACCTGAGTGGATATCGAGGAAATCCATATCCAATGCTTGGTCGTCAAGAAGAACTGTCAAAGTATGTACAGGACGGATGTATTCAAAAGTATTTCCAGCCCAGTGCATGTTAACTGGGAAAGTCAAGCTTGCAAGAACTTCTGGCACGCCAGCAAGCACTTCAACTGCATCTTTTCCAGTTTCATGTTTTGTGACATAAACATATTCTTCGCCCTTGATTTCACGGAATTCGATATCATCAACGGTCAAGCCTTTTCCACGAACAAATCCTTGTGCCGCTTTTGAGAAATTTCCTTCAGCATCCAAGGCAATTTTCTTAGATGGCCCTTTGAAGTCTTCTGTCAAATCTGTTTGTTTGTCTGCCAAGCCCTTAACACGAACTGCCAAGCGACGAGGTGTTGAAAATGTCTGAATGGACTCGAAAGACAGGCGATTGTCCGTCAAAAATGTCGCCATTTTTTGGCCCAATTGTTTCTCACTTGGGGTCACGACATAGGCTGGCAATTCTTCCAAACCGAGTTCTACTAATAAATCTTTTGTCATGTGTTACTCCTTACTGGTAAAATGTTGCAAAAACAGCATCCAAATCTTTAGCGGCCTTTTCCAAAACCTTGTCGGCGCCCAAGACACTTGTGCCTTCGGCACGGATAATATGAAAATCAGAAAATCCCATAAATTCCTCGTAAATGGCTCTCAGATACAGGGCTGGAAACTCATAGGGAGTGTAGCGACCATTGTCCGAATAAACGGAACCTGATGCCTCTAAGAGAATCACCCGATAATCATCGGTCATCAGACCAACTGATCCATCTTTGGTGTATTTGAAGGTCTCGCCTGCCACCAAAATATTATCAATGTAAGATTTAGCACGCGCTGTGACATTAAAATTGTGCATAGGCGATACAAATGCTTGCCGTTTGTGGGCCTTAAATTGGGCTAAAAGTGACTGAGACTGGGTGGCCAATTTCGCTTCTTGCGCCGTCAGTTCTTGGCCTGTTCCCAACTTTTTCCACACCGCCAACAAGCCTTCCTTACTGATTTCTGGAATTTCTGTATCGTAGAGATTTAAAATTGTCAGCTTACTTTGTGGAAAAGCCTGTGTGAATTTCTGGCAAAACAACTCTTGTAAACGATGAGAAAAGGATTGTGGATTTCCAAAATCTGGATGGCTGTTAATAATCAGTGTATCCATTATTCTTCCTCAGCCAACAATTGCTCACGTGTTGCTTCATCCAAAAGTGGGAAACCAAGTTTTTTACGCTCTGCGACGAATGTTTTGGCAACCACACGCGCCAAGTTACGAATACGAGCGATGTAGCCTGCACGTTCCGTTACAGAAACCGCACCGCGCGCATCAAGCAAGTTGAAGGTATGTGAACATTTGAGAACGTAGTCATAAGCTGGGTGAACAAGACCTTCTTCCAAAGCACGTGCTGCTTCTTTTTCAAATTTTTCAAAATTTTCAAGCAGCATGTCTTGGTCTGAAATTTCAAATGAATATTTTGAATGCTCATACTCAGGCTGGGTAAAGATTTCCCCATATTTAACACCTGGCGCCCATTCGATATCATAAACCGAATCCACTTCTTGGATGTAAGAAGCCAAACGTTCAAGACCATAAGTAACCTCAGACGTTACAGGACCAGTTTGCAAGCCACCAACTTGTTGGAAGTAAGTGAACTGTGTGATTTCCATTCCGTCAAGCCATACTTCCCAACCAAGCCCCGCAGAACCTGTTGATGGATTTTCCCAGTTGTCTTCAACGAAACGAATATCGTGTTCCAGTGGGTTAATTCCCAGCAATTCCAATGATTTCAAATACAATTCTTGGATATTGGATGGCGATGGTTTCATGACCACTTGGAATTGGTGATGTTGGTAAAGACGGTTAGGATTTTCCCCATAACGACCATCGGCAGGACGACGTGAAGGCTCTACGTAAGCCGCATTCCATGGCTCAGGACCGATGGCGCGCAGGAAAGTGTAGGGTGACATGGTACCCGCACCTTTTTCATTGTCGTAAGCCTGCATCAACATACAGCCTTGGTCGTTCCAGTATTGTTGCAAGGTCAAGATAATTTCTTGAAAAGTAAGTTTTTTACTCAATGTAGTATCTCCTTTTTAAAATAGATTGGCACAAGCAAAAAGAACCATTTTCTCCCCTCCTATGCCGAATGACATAGGGGCGTCGAAACGCGGTTCCACCCTAATTTATAACTTCATTTCTAACTATTAAATATCCGAAAGCGCCAGTTCTTTAGTAAACAGGACCCGTCTTCCACTACCACGGGCTCGCTAAACAAGTATTCTAAGACTTTCTTTCTTAGCGACTATTATAGCAAAAAAGTGGGAATTTGTCTAATGATTATACATTAGAAATTCGTTTCATCAGGATTATAGGCTCCTGTCACACCTTGGATAGCTGTAATAGATTCAATATCTTCATCCGATAAAACAAGGTCTTGGAAGTCGAGATTAACAATGATGCGACTATCTGTTACCGACTTAGGCAGGGGTAAAAAGCCATGTGCCCATGACCAGGCAAGGGCAATTTGTGCGACCGACTTATCGTATTTTTCAGCAATAGCCAGCATGGTTGGGTGACTAAAGAGTTCGCCACGTCCCAAGGGGCTCCATGCCTCAATCACGATATTTTTCCCTCTACAATACTGAACAATCTCTTCCTGGTAAACGCCAGGCGCGAGACGGATTTGATTGACCGCAGGGACGATGGCAGCTGTTTTTAAGAGCTCATCTAAGTGGTGAACCATAAAGTTACTCACACCAATTGTACGAATCAGACCCGCTTCAACCATTTCTTCCATGGCACGCCAAGTTTCCGCATTTGCAGATTGCCAGCTGTCACGAAGGTTAACAGGATTTGGCCAATGAATCAAATAAAGGTCCACATAATCCAACTGTAATTTTTGAAGAGATGTTGCTAAAGCTGCTTTTGCTTCGTCATAACCATGGGCATCATTCCACAATTTTGTCGTGATAAAGAGCTCCTCGCGCGGAATCCCTGAATCCTTCAGGGCACGACCAATGCTTTCTTCATTTCCATAATAAGCAGCGGTATCGATATGACGATAACCTGCGTCCAGAGCTGTCAAAACAGCGCGGTAAACCTCATCACCATCTTTTGATAAGTAGGTTCCAAACCCAACTGCAGGTATGGTTAAGCCATTGTTCATTGTGTAGTTTTTCATTGTCAACTCCTATTTGTGACTGAGCTTACGTGAAAGGAAGTCCCCGATAAACTGAATGATAAAGATAATCAGCAAAATCAAAATCGTTGCCAAGAAGGTAACATCATAGTTAAACCGTTGTTGACCATAGACCAAGGCAACCATTCCCAATCCACCTGAGCCAATAGCTCCAGCCATAGCTGTGTATCCAACCAAGGAAACCAGTGAGAAGGTTGTTACACGGATAATTTCTGGCAATCCCTCTCCCAAGTAAACCAGAACAATATCCCAGAAAGTTGCGCCAGATGCTTCTGCTGCTTCAATCACTCCACGGTCCAATTCAGCCAAGACCACCTGCACTTGGCGCGCATAGAATGGAAAGACGGAAAGCGCCAACGGTACCAAGGCCGCATCTGTACCAATGGTTGTCCCGACAATTAACTTGGTCAATGGGAAAATCAAGGCCAAGAGAACAATAAATGGAACCGCACGTAGGATAGAAGAAACCGTATCTAAAATCCAAAAGACGACTTTATTTTCCCGGATACCACTAGGACCTGTGATAACCAAGGCCAGACCTGTCACCAAGCCCATGACACCACCAACTGCAAACGATGCAAAAGTCATGTACAGTGTCAAATACGTTGCTGTCCACCAGCCTGTTTGACCATCCCAGCCAATCTTATACACATCTGGGAAATTGGTCTGAATGTATTGTAAAATCGAATCCAACATTTAATTTCCCTCCTTCAAAATCGTTACTTCAACTTGCGCAGTCTTGATTTCAGCAAGTGCCGCTGTCACATTTTCAGGCTGACCTGATAAGATAACAACCATTTCACCAACTGGCGTATCGTCCAGAATTTCAATATTGGCATACAGAATATTAGCCGTTACTTGATGGTTCTTATAGACTTGATTGAGCAAAGGCTCGTCTGTCGCATGTCCTGCATACTTGAGCTGAACCAACTTTTCGCCTGCTTGTAACTGACGAACGACTTCTTGCTTGTTGATTTTCACCATGGCTTCGTCGATTCCTGTTGCTGTTGTGATGAAGTCTTGGGTCAAGGCTTCTTTCGGATGAGAGAAGATTTCGAGCACAGAGCCTTCTTCAATCAATTGACCATTTTGCATGACAGCCACACGGTTTGCAATGTCCTTGACAATCTGCATTTCGTGGGTAATCAAGACAATGGTCAATCCCAATTTTTGGTTGAGTTCTTGTAAGAGAGCCAAGATTTGCTTGGTTGTTTTTGGGTCCAAGGCTGATGTCGCTTCATCTGAAATCAAAATCTTTGGATCATTTGCCAAGGCACGTGCAATGGCAACCCGTTGCTTTTGACCACCTGACAACTGAGAAGGATAGTTTTCAGCACGATCTGCCAAACCGACCAATTCCAATAATTTTGCAACTTTTTCTGCCTTCTCAGCTTTTGAAAGTCCTGAGTGCTTGAGGGCAAAGGCTACATTTTCTGCTGCAGTCATCTGAGCCATCAGGTTGAAATGCTGGAAAATCATTCCGATTTCGCGGCGCTTCTGACGCAATTGACTAGATTTCAGGGTCACCTTGTCCCCTTCAAAGATGACATCCTCATCAATGGCAATTTTTCCCTTGCTTGGAACCTGCAAGAGGTTGACAACGCGGACCAAAGTTGATTTCCCTGCACCAGAATAACCAACTATCCCATAAATATCGCCTTGATTGATATGGATAGTGACATCTTTAACGGCTTCAATGGTCCGTTTTTTCTGATGAAAAGTCACATCAATATGATCCAACTGAATCATTTTTTTACTCATAACTTGTAATTAACTCCTCGATTAGTTCAATGTGGCTGACATAGTCTGCAATGCGGACATTTTCGTCGCCAGCGTGGTCACGACTATTGGCATTTCCCATCCCAAATCCAGCTTGCGGCACACCCAAAGCATAGAAAACAGTATGCATTGGTCCTGTTCCAGGTGAGGTTGGCAAGACTGCAACCCCTTCTGGTGTTAATTTTTTAGCCAGCTCGATGACATTTAGGATAGACGGAGCAGACATATCACTACGGTAACTCATTTCGCCCAAGGTAAAGTCTACTTGCACCTTTTCAAAGTTATATTTTATCAGATGTTGGCGAATTTTGTCTAGTACATCATGAGGCTCTAAGGCTGGCACCAAGCGGACTTCCATCTTTGCAGATGCTTGCGCTGGGATGATGGTCTTAACACCTTGTCCAAGATAGCCAGTGGATAACCCTTCGATGGTCATAGAAGGCTCAAAATACAAACGTTTCAAAAATTCTTTGCGTTCTTCAACCAAGGTTGGGAGCGTCAAACCGTAAACCTCTGTCACTATTTGGCTAGTTGCTAGGGCAAATTCCTCCACCAAGGCCAACTCGCGTTCATTTGGTTCTTGAACCTTGTCGTAAATACCGTCTACCAAGATACGACCGTCAGCTGCACGCATGGATTGGAGTGCGTTAAGCAGGTACCAAGCTGCAGAATCCACTACACCACCATAAGATGAATGAATATCCAAGTTCGCACTCTTAACAGACACATCAAAGGTTACAATTCCTTTATTGCCACCAGAAATTTCCAATTGGTCCAGCACATTGCGTGAACCTTGCTCCCAGACGAGCAAATCTGCACCGACTAGATGAGATTTGTATTTTTCCAAATACTTATCCAAGTCAACAGAAGCTGACTCTTCTGCCCCTTCCATGATAAAGGTAATATTGACAGGAAGAACTTCATGCTGCGTCAAATACTGTTTAACAGCTGTCAGACGAGCAATAATATGCCCCT
The DNA here is from genome assembly GCF_040545695.1 of Streptococcus gallinaceus. Lineage (NCBI taxonomy): Bacteria > Bacillati > Bacillota > Bacilli > Lactobacillales > Streptococcaceae > Streptococcus > Streptococcus gallinaceus. The sequence continues at coordinate 42,070 of NZ_JBEPMK010000004.1, forward strand.
TGTCGTCATCTACACCACGGCCGTAAATATGTCCATCACGCACATCCACTTCAAATGGCTGTCCTGTCCAAATTTGGTCACCATCAGCAGGTACTGTATCGTAGTGATTATAAAAAATAATGGTCTTGGCATCGGGAAGTGGACTCTTAAACTTGGCCATCACAAAGGGTGCCGCATAGGAATCATCGAGAAGAACTTCAGCCCCTTCCGCCTCAAATAGCTCTTTCAAAAAAGTCGCAACTTCTAACAATCCAATCTGTTGGGCAAAGATAGATTTTTTTGAAATCAACACTTTCAACACTTCAAAATAGTGCTGAATCACTGCATCGGACTCAAATTCTTGAATTTTATCTAATTTTTCTGCCATGACTTACTCCTTTATAATAAGGCAAATGAGGCGTATGTGTTCACACGCCTCTTGCTATACGATCGTTTTCCCGTTGTTTTTTACCAAACTGGTTCGTCCAAACCGTCTGAAGATTTTTCAATGACTTTTTTCACGTCATCAGTGTGGTAAGCTTTGATGATTTTCTTGATGGCATCAGCCTTGTTTGATTTTTCCCAGTCTTTTTTCGCTGCAATGATGTTGTACCATTGCTCAGAATTTTCGTCTTTCACTTCTTTGTAAAGCGCACTCTTATAGTCCAAACCTGCTTCTTGAACGAAGGTATTGTTCACAACTGCTGCTGCAACTGATTGAAGTGAAGAAGCTGTTTGGCTAGCATCCAATTCGGTTACTTTCAAGTTTTTAGGATTTTCTTTGATGTTGACAACAGTAGCCAATTCAGTTCCTGATACATCCAATTTAATCAAACCAGCTGATTGGAGGAGGTAAAGAGCACGGCTTTCATTTGTTGCATCATTTGGTACTGCAATCTCTGCTCCGTTCGGAATCTCTTCTACTGATTTGTATTTGTTTTTTCCATTTTCGGTACCTGAGTAGAGACGGATTGGTGAGATAATAGTATCCGCAATCGCTACCAAGTCACCTTTATTTTCTTTGTTCCAGTTGTTGAGGAAGTTGTGGTGTTGGAAAGCATTGATATCTACTTCTCCTTCAGCAACTGCGCGGTTTGGTTGAGAATAATCTGTGAACTCAGTGAATTCCAACTTCACATCGTCGCCCAAGAGTTCTTTAATCTTGTCCCATCGCGCTTCTTCTGTTGCGCTCAAGCCCATCACACCGATTTTTACAGTGTTGCTATCAGACTTGCTTGCCTTCTTTGAACCACATGCTGCAAGAGCACCAATTGACAAAACAGCCACAGCTGCTAATCCAAATACTTTTTTAAAATTCATACTTTTTCTCCTTTTTGAATGTGAAGGATTTACTTTCACATCCCTAAGTTTTTTAACTGTCATTATCTTATCACAAAGACAGGCGACTGCCCAATATAGAATTTTTAACTGCCACTTAAAATTCTTTTATCTCCTTTTTGTAAAGTATATAGCCGTAGACTATACCCTATATAAAAAAGAAGCTGAGACACAAGTTCTCAGCCTTTCCTGTTTACAAAGATTCAATCATTTAAAATTCTTTTACTAGATACTCAAAGAGGCGTCTGTTGGCTTCGCTATTTTCTATCAGAAATTCGGGATGCCACTGGAGGCCCAAGAGCGCCTCGCCTTCGTAGGCTTCAATCGTTCCATCGCGCGGATCCTTAGCAGTGACGACCAAACCTTCTCCTAATTCTTTGATACTCTGTCGATGGAGCGAGTTAACCTGACGACTTTGTTGAAAAAGGTGGCTGACTCGACTATTGGGTAGCAACTGAACATCATGGCAAGTTCCTGACAAATCTTCCTGCCAGTGATTAACGATTTCTTGATGAAGACTGCCGCCCAAAGCTACATTCAGCAATTGCATTCCACGGCAAACAGCAAAGATTGGCTTACCTTGCTTCAAAGCCTCTCGAATCAAAGCCAATTCAAATTCATCTCGTTCCAGTGAATAATCATCGCTATCAATGACTTTTTTCTCGCCATAAAATTTGGGATGAACATGCTGACCACCTGATAAAATCAATTTATCAATCATAGACACATAGTCCTTAGCAAGGCTCGGAGCTCCAACGGGAATCACAATCGGAAGCCCTCCCGCCTCTGTTACGCCCTGAGACAAATCACGTCCTACCGCATCATAGACCATGCCTGACATGGCTGGTAACTCCTTGATATTTCCTGAAATTCCAACAATTACCTTAACCATATCTCGTCCTCCTTATTGATGTTTTTATCTTAACACGGAACCTCCACCCCGTCTAATATATAAAATTTAAGGGCGAATAAAGAATTTTAATCTCCTCCTTTAAAGAAAGGGAGCATAGAACTCCTGGAGTTTGGTGAGCAGTTCCTCTTTCTGAGACTGGCTGGTAAAGGATGCGCGGATGGCTGTTTCATTATGCTGCAAAAACTCTTCTATGGTCGTTCCAAAATATTCCACAAAATGGCTGTATTCCTTTGTAAGATTGGTAGCGGACACCGTGCGATTGTCTGTATTGATGGTGATATTAGCGCCCGCCGCTTTTAACTCAAGGTAAGGAAAATCCGCTAGACTGGGTGCTGCTTTGGTTTGAAGATTACTCGTCAGACAGAGCTCCGCAGTTGCACCTTGACGGACAAACTCCTCGATAATCTCCGGTTGATGATGAATGGCTGTCACATGCCCCATCCGCTTGATTCCCATGGCTAAGCTCGTTGAAATATGACTCGGACAACCACACTCACCCGCATGAAGCGTCATGGGAAAACCAGATTCTTGCACTTGATCAATCAGATCTCTGATCGTTTCCGGTGGAAATCCATGCTCATCTCCCGCAAAGTCAAATCCAACCAAGCCTTGTGGTGCTAACTCTGCTAGGTGAAACAAAATATCTCGTGTCGTAGCTGGATTGGATTGGCGCATACCGCATACCAGCAATTTGGCTACAATTCCAAACTCTTTTTCTGCGCGTTGGAGTCCTGTCAAGACAGCCTCTACCGTCTCAATAGCTGTCAATCCTGCATCCATAGACAGTTCCGGTGCAAATCGAATCTCTATATAAAGAACATTTTCTTTCGCTGCTTGCTTAGCTACATCATAAGCTGCCACAGCCAAGGCTTCCTTAGTCTGCAAAAGCGGACGTACAAAATCAAAGGTCTTCAAATAATCCATCAGATTTTCCACATGATCCGGTGCAGTAATACAGGCTTTCAACTCTTCGTCCGACGCAGGAATGCTGATGGTTGCCATTTCTGCCAATTGACGAATAGCTGCTATTGAAAGAGAACCATCTAAGTGACAATGCAATTCTGTTTTGGCTAATTTTTCAAGGATTTTCTTATTCATTTCCGTACTCCCAAAAGGTATTTCTACCATTTTAGCAGAATAAGACGAAAATTCAAGAGATATTTTTGTTTTTATATGTATTTTTCGAATAAAAACCGAACATAAAACACGATAGCCATTTCTAGATATCGTGTTCTTGTATTTATAGATGATTTTTTCTGAAAAAGTGACCGTCTTCCACTTCTACCCAGTCAAATTGATCCGTCAAGGTGAAATCTGAAACTTGGCTCGATAATTTACTCAACTGTTCTTTAGCCCGACTTGGATCAAGCGGCAAATTCGCAGTCAAGAGATACTGAGTATAGGGATGTTGCGGATTTGCAAATAACTTGTCCGCCGGTGCTAACTCTACCAATGCTCCCTTGTAGAGCACTGCAATCCGATCTGAAAAATGCTCAACAACCGTTAAATCATGGGAGATAAAGAGATAGGACAGCTGAAATTCCTCTTGTAGCTCTGCTAACAACTCTAAAATCTGTGATTGGATAGACACATCCAAGGCTGAAGTAGGCTCATCACAGACAATGAACTGAGGACGACTGACTACCGCACGAGCAATTCCAATCCGCTGACGCTGACCGCCACTAAAGGATTTTGGTCGTTTATAGACATCATTTCCGCTGATGCCAACCCGCTCTAATATCGCCAAAGCCTGCTCTTCAGTTTCTTTTTTAGGCAATTTAAAAAGTGGTTCTTTGACAATTTCCAGGGCGGATAAGTGCGGATTTAAGGCTGAAAATGGATCTTGGTAAATAATCTGCAAGGCTTGATTTTTCAAATCTTGGTCTGACAGTCCTGTATAAGAAATGTTGCCAGACGTCGGCGTTTCCAGTCCCAAAATCAACTTAGCCAAGGTAGACTTGCCCGAACCCGACTCTCCGACCAACCCCAAGGTCTCTCCCTTGTACAAGGCCAAGTCTACCCCATTTACAGCCACATGACGCTGCTCTTGCCCTAGGATGTTTTTCTTGGAATAGACCTTCTCCACACCATTTACTTGAATGAAAACAGGTTTAGACATGGCTCATCTCCTTTCTCACTCGATGGCTTGGCGATACAGCTACCAGCTCTGTGAGACCCGCTACCTGCACATCTGTCTTACTCGCACTTGCTTCTAGACGAGCTGCACGTAGCAATTCCTGGGTGTAAGGATGGAGTGGATTTTGGAAAATATCGTCCACCGTTCCTTCCTCGACAAATTCTCCTTGACGCATGACCTTGACTTGGTCACACAAACCTGCAATCACACTAAAATCATGGCTGACAATCACAACCGTCAAGCCCAATGTTTCCTGCAATTCCTTGAGCAGGGCTAAAATTTGAGCCTGAATGGTTACGTCAAGCGCCGTTGTCGGCTCATCAGCAATCAGTACCTTTGGATTGGCCAAGAGAGCCATTGCGATCAAAATACGCTGGCGCATGCCTCCTGAAAATTCAAAAGGATACTGCATGAGACGGAGTTCTGGATTTTGAATTCCCACCCTTCCCAAAATTTCAAGAATTTTGACTTGCCCTTCTTCTTTTGATAAATTGGGCTGAAAACGTCTCACAACTTCTTCTAGGTGGGAACCAATTTTGCGCAGGGGATTGAGCGAGGTCATGGGATCTTGGAAAATCATAGCCACCGGAAGTGAGCTTTGCCGGTCGATTGACTGCCCCTCGACTTCGATAGCATCATAGTCTACCTTCAAGCCCTTTGGTACAATCCCAAGCACAGACTTCATGGTCAGACTTTTTCCGCTTCCCGATTCACCCACAATGCCTAAAATTTGACCTGAAGGTACTGTCACATCCACACCCTTGACCAAGGTCTGATGAGATTTCTTACCCGTTTTGTCAATGCGTAAATTTTTAATGGCTAAACTAGTTGTCATCAACAGTCACCTCCTTTTGCAAACTATCGCGAATCAAATCTCCAAGATTGTTGAAGGAATAAATCGTAAACAGGATAAACAAGCCCGGTAAAATGGCCATGTAAGGAGCACTTTGCAAGGTCGATTGGGCATTTTGCAAGAGACTTCCCCACGATGCCAAGGGCTGCTGAATCCCAATTCCTAAGAAACTCAGAGCTGACTCTGTCATAATGGCAGAGGAAATGCTAGCTGATGCCGCCACAATCAAGGTCGGCAAAATTGCCGGTAAAATATGACGACCAATAATCACCGAACGTTTGACGCCGATAAAGGACGCATATTGGACATAATCATGCACCTTGGCAGCCAAGGTCTCCGCACGAATCAGCCGCGCAATGGACATCCATGAGAAGCCACCGATAACAATAATAATCGTCGTCAATCCTGGTTTCAAAAAGACACTCAACACAATGACCAGCACCAACCAAGGAATTGAAGACAAGACATCCACAATACGCATCAACACATTGTCAATCTTTCCACCGAAGAAACCAGCTGTCAGACCAACCAGACTACCTATCGTAACAGAAGCTAGCATGGCCAAAACTCCGACTAAAAGTGAAATTCTCCCACCGTAGACCACTCGAATAAAGTAATCACGTCCGACATTGTCTGTCCCGAAAATATGGGCCAGGCTCGGCGCTTGATTCATCTGACTGACATTGGTTGCGTTTGGATCAATAGGAATAAGTGGTGCAACCAATGATAGAATCAACAACAATACTAAAAATCCCGCTGAGAATAAATAGAGGGGAGAAGCCAACAATTCTTCTTTTAATTTTTTGAAAAATGTCATCCCTGTCCTCCTTTGGTAATACGTGGGTCAACGATTGAATAGAGGATATCCGATAAAAGATTTCCTAAAATGACCAAGGTTGCCGACAAGAGCATGACCGCCATAATAACAGGGTAGTCCAAGCTCCGCGTTGCAGTTGTCAGATAAGGGCCAACACCTGGCCAAGCATAGATTGTTTCTGTAATCAAAGCCCCAGTTACCAGCATAGGAAGTGCCATCCCAATCTGCGTCACAATCGGAATCAAAACATTACGCGAGATATGTCTGCCGAAAATAGCTGCGCGAGACGCTTGAAAAGCCTCTTGAACCGTCACATAGTCCTTGTCCACCTCTACGATAGCCGCCGTCCGAATATAACGGATTAACTCAGGCATAAAGGCCATGGTCAAGGTGATGTAGGGCAGAGCAAAATGTGCAAGAAAATCGCCAACATCACCTTCCTTGCCCAGCGTATGCATGCCGATGAAAGGTAAGGCATTCAAGCGGTAGCCAAAAATGTAAATCAAAATCATGGCAAACCAGAAAGTCGGAACGGCAATTCCAAAAGAGGCAAAACCATCAATCATACGGTCTACCCATTTCCCACGATTGGCTGCCGACACAAGCCCCAAGACAATCGCTAAAACCAAAGCTGTCACATAAGCAGGCAAGACCAAGGAAATCGTATGAGGAATCTTTTCCGCCAAATCCGCCGCGATGCTGTGCTGGGTCAAAAGTGAATTCCCAAAATCTCCCGTCAAAATCCCTTTCAACCAAATCAAGTACTGACTAAAGAAAGGCTGGTTCAACCCATGCTGCTCCTTCAATATCTCGATCTGCTCTGGTGTCATATTAGGCGTCGCGAGCGAATCAATGACATCATAGGGAGCCAGTTGAATCAGGGAAAATACGATAAAGGAAATGACCAGCAATAAGGGAATAGCTTGGGCAATTCGCTTTAAAATATATTTGAACATTTTTTCTCCTATAAATGCCTAAAACTGGAGCAATGTCCAGTCTCAGGTCTATCATCTTGTTCACCTAGTTTTTAACTGTAAGTTTTGACGGATCTTCAAAAGTATAAATTGGAATCAAACCAGCTTTTTCAACATTGCCAATCCGTTTGTTAACCGCCAAGATTTTCTTATTGTCAACAATTGGGTAAATGGCTGCCTCATCGGCTAAGCTTGCTTGCAAGTCATCGTAAATTTTTTCACGTTTTTCCTTGTCCAACTCAACAGCTCCTTGGCTAAAGAGCTCATCAACCTTACTTGACTTCAAGTGGAAGTAGTTTGAACCACCACCTGATTTGAAAAGTCGAGCATATTGTTCAGGGTCATTCCCCATGATATAACCGTTCAAGAAAAGGTCATACATAGTTGAGTCCGGTTTACGGATTTCAGTTGAAATGGCCGTTGAGTCTCCTCCAGCAAGTTCAACCGTGATGCCTACCTTGGCAAGTTGTTCTTGAATCAAGGTTGCTTGCAAGGTTTGTGCTACATCTGAAGCTGAGTAAGCTAGATTGAGTTTCAAGTTAGACACACCAGCTTCTGCTAATAATTTTTTAGCCTTTTCGAGGTTTTGGCTGTATTTTTCAACTTTTTTAGTTTGATATGGGTTGGCTACTGGCAAGAATGAATAAGGTGTTTCATAGTATTCTTTATCCAAATAAGCCGCTTGGTTCATCTCATCTTTGTTGAGAGCATAGAGAACCGCTTGACGAACACGAACATCTTTCAATTCCTCTGTCAATGTATTGAGTCCCATGTAGCCGACACGATTTTCAGTGTAAGCATAGGTCGTGATTTTGTTCTTATCTAAGTCAGCGATATCCGTTGGCAATACGAAGGCTGCATCCACTTCACCTGTTTGAAGGGCAACTTTTGTCGTATCTGCACTTGAGATGATACGAAGTACAAGATTTTCAATCTTAGCCTTGCCTTTGTAATAATTTTCATTGGCAGCCAACTTGATGTACTCACCGTGCTTGTATTCTACTAACTTATAAGGCCCTGTTCCAACTGCCTCGTTTGTCAACTGGCTAACGGAGAAGTCAGGTTCATCATTGTAAGCGTGTTTTGGTACAATGTAGGTCTCGGTAACAATATTGTCCAAGGCCGCTGCGCTAACAGATGGAAGGATAAATTTAACCGTGTAATCATCCACTTTTTCAAAGGTTACAGGTTTGTCGTTGATCCAAAGACCATCCGCATTCCCATTTTCTTTTTTAGCTTTTTGCTCGTAGGTAAAGATGACATCATCCGCAGTGAATTTCTCACCATCAGACCATTTGACATCCTGGCGCAATTTAACGGTGATGGAAAGACCATCTTTTGCGATTTCGTAGCTATCTGCTAATTCATTGACATAAGAACCATCTGCCTCCACGCGCACAAGCGGTGAGTAAATCATGTTTGTCAAGGTTAATCCCCAACGGTCACTGGTATTGATTGGATTGGTTGAACTTGGGTCTCCATTGATTGCATAGGTAAATGTTCCTGAGCTTGCTGCTGTAGTAGACGAGCTTGTTTTAGTGCTTGAAGCTGAACCACAAGCAGCCAAGGTTACCACTGCTACGGCTGAAAGCAGACCTGCAACTAACTTTTTCTTCATCTCTGTCTCCTTAAACTTTTCTTAATAGGTATGGTCATTATCTTATCAGTTTCACTAGTTCTTGACAAATATATAGAATTAAAGAACTCTTAAAAAATTTTAATACCTAAATGATTGACATGCAAAAAAGACCGGACAAAGTCCAGTCTTTCATCTTAAAATCCTTCTACGTTTGTATAGATTTTTTGTACATCTTCGTCGTCCTCAAGGGCGTCGTAGAGTTTTTCAAAGGTAGCCAAGTCATCACCTTCAAGGACAACTTCTGATTGAGGAATCATTTCTAACTCTGTCACTTGGAATTCTTCAATACCATTTGCGCGAAGGGCTTCAATCCCTTTATGAAGATCTGTTGGAGCAGTGTAAACAGTGATTGAACCTTCTTCTGCTTCTACATCATCCACTTCCACATCCGCTTCTAGCAACAGTTCGAAGATGCTATCTGCATCGTCACCGGCAAATACGATAACCCCTTTTTTGTCAAAGAGATACGAAACGGAACCAGATGCACCCATATTTCCACCGTTTTTACCATAAGCAGCACGAACGTTGGCAGCTGTACGATTCACATTTGATGTCAAGGTATCCACGATAATCATAGAACCATTTGGTCCAAATCCTTCGTAACGACCTTCCACGAAGGTTTCATCTGTATTTCCCTTAGCCTTATCAATGGCTTTATCGATAACGTGGCGTGGTACTTGTGCTTGCTTGGCACGATCCACTACGAATTTGAGCGCTGCATTGCTTTCTGGATCTGGATCACCTTTTTTAGCGGCTACATAGATTTCTACACCGAATTTTGCATAAACTTTTGAGTTTGCACCGTCTTTAGCTGTTTTCTTAGCTACGATATTGGCCCATTTACGTCCCATGGGATTCACCTCTTATATGATGTTTTTCTTATTTTGAAAATAGCAGAACTAATTTCAGACTGCCCTATTATACCACATTCTTGGATTTTTGAGAAGAAAGGAAAGATTTTTCACTATACAGTTGACATGTATAGTCCAACGATATACAATAGAACTATAAAGTTAAACTGTATAGAAAGGAGATATTTCCTATGAAACGAAATAAATACTTGCCCTTAACGGAAACGACCTACTATATCTTACTAGCATTACTCGAGCCCGCACACGGTTACGCCATCATGCAAGATATAGAAGAATTGAGCAAAGGAGATGTCAAAATCGCAGCCGGAACCATGTACGGAGCCATTGAAAATCTTTTAAAACTCGGCTGGATCCATTCTGTCCCTAGCGAAGACAAACGTCGCAAGGTCTACCAGATTACAACTAGCGGTCGGGAAATTCTCCAGCTCGAAACCGAGCGCATTCGTAAATTGAGCCAACTTGCTGAAAAATTACATTTCTAGGAGTCTACCATGAAAAAACACAAAATTTTTACCTCTCTACAGGACGAAGAACAATGGATCAATGACATGCAAGCCCAAGGTTATCGTTTGACCAAGGTCAATCCTTTCCTCTGCTCCTACCAGTTCCAACCTAGCACAAGTCCGGAGTCTGCGATTGTTCGACTTGATTTTCATGAATACTTCACAAAAGAGGCTTACCAAGAATACCTGACGCTGTTTACAGATAGTGGCTGGCTGCATGTAGCTGGAAGTCGCTATAGCGGAACCCAGTATTTTCTTAAAACTGAAAAAGCTAAGGAAGATGTCATTTTTTCAGACGAAGAGTCGACCAAGGCTTTCTACAAACGTTACCAACATTACTGCTATACCTATTTCACGATTTTCTTAGTTTTTTACATCTCTCAAACGACTACTGCTCGTCAGCACGGCTACCAACTGCTGAACCCCACAAGTTGGTTTCTCACACCCGGTCTCTGGGAAAGACAAGGTTATCACTTTTGGGCATCCTTCTTATTTGAACTCCCCTTCGCTCTCTTAAGAAGTGGATTTATCCCCTATTTCTTCTTGGCGCTCGCCATTTTTTACCTCCAAATTGCTCATAAAAGTAAGTCATAACTATCCGTGAAAACGGGCGGTTTGTACAAGGCCAACAAGCCCATATAACCAGAAATGGCAATTGCCAAATTTCTATTTGAGATTGATGTGTTTGTCAAACATCATCAGAGCCCCCTTTCCTTTCAACAATCCCATAAAAAAGCAAGACACACCGATTCGTATTGGAATACTCACTAACATATGAACATGGTCTGGTAGTATGTTTCCTCTTCAGATACATACGGCGATACTTTTGGACTGGAGACACTTAATTAATTAGATTTAGAATCTTAAGTCTTATTACATAGTGACCAAGATATCTATACTTCAAAAACTTTCTATCGAAAACTTAATAAAGATAGTATATCAAGTACGTCACATTTTATAACGAAACAAAAATTTAAGGAAAGTTACAAGACTTTCAGATATAATCTTACTCAATAGAATCCCCATTAAGACAAGCTCCATTGGTTTGAATGACCTGTCGATACCAATCAAATGATTGTTTTTTGTATCGCGTCAAGCTGCCTCTGCCATCATCATCTCGGTCAACGTAAATCAAGCCATAACGCTTGCTTAATTGGGCTGTTGACATGGAGACACAATCGATACATCCCCAAGCAGTGTAGCCCATGACTTCAACGCCATCTTCAATCGCTTTGGCAACTTGAACGAGGTGCTGCTTCATGTAGTCGATACGATAATCATCTTGAACCGTCATGCTGCCATCTGCGGTTGGCACCAGCTGATCCTTTGCCCCTAAACCATTTTCAACAATAAATAAAGGAATTTGGTAGCGGTCATAGTACTGATTCAAAACCAGACGCAGACCAATTGGGTCTATCTGCCAACCCCACTCCGAAGATTCTAAATGTGGATTGACCAGACCGCCTAAAATATTTCCCTCACCAGTAGGATACTCTTCTGGATTGTGGGCCTGTGTGACACTCATGTAATAGCTAAAGGATAGAAAATCAACCGTATGTTGCGCCAATAATTCCTTATCTCCATCTTCAAAAATAATCTCAATCCCATTTTCTTTAAAATAAGAATTGATGTAGGCAGGATATTTTCCGCGAACATGAATATCAGAAAATAAAAGATTAAGGTTTTCAAATTCACGCGCAGCAAGCACATCTCTCGGATCAGAAGTCATTGGATAAGCAGGCATCGCCAAAATCATACACCCAACTTTAACATCAGGGTTAATTTCATGCGCTAGTTTTGTGACACTAGCAGATGCTACCAATTCATGATGGATGGCTTGGTATAAATCTTGCGGGCTCAGCTGTTCTTTTTCCGTCATGATGCCACCGCTGGTAAAGGGCATGTGCAAAATCGAGTTGACTTCATTGAAGGTCAACCAATATTTGACTTTACCCTTGTAACGCTCCATGACTGTCTGAGCAAAGCGCTCAAAAAAGCCAATCAGACGTCTATCTGTCCAACCATTGTAGGCTTTGGCCAAATGCAGAGGTGTCTCATAATGCGACAAGGTTACCAAGGGTTCGATGCCATATGTCAACAACTCGTCGAATAAGTCATCATAAAATTGCAAACCTGCTTCATTGGGCTGGTCATCGTCACCGTTTGGAAAAATACGAGACCAAGCAATGGAAGTTCGAAAGACTTTAAAGCCCATCTCGGCAAAAAGAGCAATGTCTTCTTTGTAGCGGTGATAAAAATCAATCGCCTCTAATTTTAAATTATCGCTGGTAGGACTGTCTGTAAATTCTCCTAGCCCACCATTTGGAAGGACGTCTTGTACGGACCAACCTTTTCCATCTGCCTCAAACGCTCCTTCCACCTGGTTGGCTGCCACTGCGCCGCCCCATAAGAAATCCTTTGGAAAAACTCCCATTCTTTTCTCCTTTTATGTTATAAAATTACTAACAAAGCATCCTCTTTGCTTACCATTTTTTTATCATCTTGAATGATAATCTCCAACTGCTCAGCCGAATTGGTCACGACCATAGGACTGATGAGGGAATAGCCTTTTGAAGCAATAAAATCAGTATCCATTCGCAAAAGTGGCTGACCGCGTTTCACGACATCACCAACAGACACTAACTGCTCGAAACCTTCTCCTTTTAACTCAACCGTATCAATACCGACATGAATCAAGACTTCTACACCAGCTTCATTTCTCAAAGCAATAGCGTGTTTGGTAGGGAAAAATGTGATGATTTCGCCATCAAAAGGAGCATAAACTTCTCCCTGACTTGGCAAAATAGCAAAACCTTCTCCTAATAACTTGGAAGAAAAGGTCTCATCAGGAACGGCTGCCAAAGGAAGCATCTCACCTGTCATCGGAGCGTATAGAGTTTGTTTAGTCGATAAACCACTCTTAACTTGAGAAATGTCTGCTGCATCACTTACTTGCTTTGGATACTCTTCCTCAATTCCCAAGAACCAAGTCAAAATGAATGTTAATACAATCGTCGCAGCTGCAGCAATCAAAGCATTTGTAAAATTAGCTCCACCTGATGGGTCGATGTACTGTGGTAAACCGATAATAGAAGGAACAACAAAGGTATAAGAAGCAAGATTGACAAAACCAATAAAAGCTCCAACCAGACCACCTGAAATCATGGCTGCATAGAGTGGCTTTTTAAATTTCAGTGTGACACCATAAAGTGCAGGTTCCGTGATACCCGCTAGCAAAGCTGAAATCCCCGCGGCAAGGGCAACTTGACGTGTTTGTTTTTGTTTCGCCTTGAAAGCTACGGCAATAGCTGCTGCTCCTTGAGCCAAGTTAGAAGCTAACATTGCTGGTAAAATCAATACATCTGGTGTCGCAATCGAAGCGGCCAAAAATATTGGTGCAAAGGCCCAGTGCATCCCTGTCATGACAACAAGTGGCATAATCGCTCCCAAAATAGTTAGAGCTAACCACGGAGCTACATGATAAATAGCGAGCATGGTATTGGATAACCCCTGACCAATAATCACACCAAGAGGACCGACAACCACTAAGGCCAAAAAGCCAGAAATCAAAATGATTAAGGTTGGCTGTAAGAAGCTCTTCATCACGCTTGGAACTAAACGATTGACCCATTTTTCAATGTATTGCATCAAGTAAACCATGATCAAAATCGGAATAACAGATGAGCCATAGCTAGCAGGAGTAACTGGTGCTCCAAATAGAGCCAACGGTTTACCTTCTGCTACCATTGCGACAAAGGAAGGATGCAATAAAATCCCTGCGACCGTCGCTGCTAAAACAGGTGTCACCTTAAAGCGCGCTGCTGCTGAATAAGCAATCATCACAGGCATAAAATAATAAGCCGCATCGCCAAAGAAGTTAATAAAGGCAACAGTTTGAGAATCCGCACTCGCTAAGCCAAGCATAGGAAGCAAGATGCCCACCACTTTGAGCATTCCGCCACCAAGAAGGGCTGGAATAAGCGGTGTAATCACTCCCGCAATTGTTTCAATCAAGCGCTCAATAATAGTACCTTTTGCTTTTGAAGGATGGGCTTCATCTTGATTGTCAAAATGCCCTAGGCTTAAAAAGGCTTGATAATAATTATTAACATCATTTCCCAAGATAATTTGATACTGGCCGTTTTTGCGCATCACGCCAATCACGTTTGGAACGGCTTTGACAATCTGGTCATCCACCAGTTCATCATCTTTAAGGACGAGACGTAGACGCGTCACACAGTGTGTCACACGTTGAATATTTATTTCGCCACCAACAGCAGCTAAAATAGCCTTGGCAGTTTCTTTATAAGTCATATTAAGTCTCCTTTAAATTTTTCACTAACCGTTTCACATGTACAGTTAGATACAATTGTTCACTTGCATTCAGCTGGTAATGATAGTCTCGTGCCATATCCTTACCGATTTCTTTGACACATTGGTAGGCTTTAGGATATTTTGCCTTGACAGCCAAGAGTAAATCCGCATCATCATCGTCGTAAGTTGTTCCTGACAAGACCCGTTGTGCAAACAGCTTGGCATGAGTCATAAAACGATAATAGTCAATCGAATCTTCGTCCAATTCTGTCTTAAAGGTTGTCTTCACTTTTTGCTCGATAGAAGACACAATTTCCGTGATTTTCTGGGGCTCATTAAATGGATTATCCAAGCCAGCGTTGACAAAATGCGTCGCAATAAAGGCTGCCTCATCAAGCGCAAGAGAAATCCCCAAATCACGCCCAATCAGCTCGAGCGCCTTGATACCAATCGCATATTCATCCGGATAATACCGCTGAATTTCCCACCTCAAGGGATTTTGAATGAGCATCCCTTGCTCATGCCGTTCGATGGCAGAATGGATATGATCCGTCAAATTGATATAGAGAATCTCGTCCAGCATCTTCCCTAGCTTAATTTTACCTAGATTGATAATCCTTTCCGAGCATGCCACAACTTCTGGCGGAACTGTAATAAATAATTCCGTAAATCGGTTCATGTTGTCACTGTTTTTTAAAACAAATGATGTCTCAATAGCATGGACGTCAATACTATCTCCAACTTTTTTCTTAAATGCAATGCCTTTTCCCATCAACAAAATGTCTAGACCTTGATGGTTAGTCGAAATGGCTGCATTATGGTTTAAAACTCGCTTTATAATCATAAAAGTCCTAGTCTTTCATTATATCACAATAAAAAATGACCCATCCAAAAGTTGCCCAAAAGCACTTTTCGAATAGGTCCCTGCTCACAAAGTTGTGATAACATCCTTTAATACTCTGATTGTTATGTCTCTAGCCTGCTTACCCGAAGTAATCACATCTGAGAACACTTTAATTTTATCATCTCCTTCATTTCCTGTCAAGCGTTTTCAAAAGAATATCACTCTAAGCACATGAAGAAAAATTCTAAAATGAAGTTAGCCACTTGAAGATAAAAAACATCTCATAGAGATATAATTGTAATCTACCACAATAATAATTAAAAGGACTCCGATACGCAAGAATAATACGCACCAAATCTGTAAAGGAAAGTTTGAGCTCGTTTGCACTTTACACTATAAAAATCGCATGAAATTAATGTTTTGAAACAAAGAATTTCATGCAATTTTTATCTAAACTTATGTGAGTCTTCCCAGCATCCTCTCACTTATGCTACACAAATATGAACTTCTTGATTATCCAATTCAGCTTTGAGGTGTTGTACGTCTGTGTGGTCAAGGTAGAAGTCTGTGACTTTGTCACGGATTTGACTCTCAATGACCCGACGGAGTGGACGTACCCCCATTGCTTCGTCATAGCCTTCTTCAATTAGGTGTTGAATGACCTCGTCGCTAACTGTCAAATCCAGACCTTTCTTCGACAAGGTTTGATTGACTTCCTTAAGCATGAGGTCTACGATTTCGCCGAGGTCTTCCTTACTCAACTTGGTAAATTCGATAACAGCGTTGAATCGATTGAGAAATTCTGGGCGGAAGTATGGTGCGATGCGTTCCATGATTGGTAGCTCTGCCATTTCTCCAGCAAAATCATGCCCGAATCCAGCGTTTGAAGTTGCGATAATCACCGTGTTCTTGAAGTTAACGGTATTGCCTTGTCCATCTGTCAAACGGCCGTCGTCCAGCACTTGGAGCAAGAGGGTAATGACCTGCGGATCCGCCTTTTCAATCTCATCCAGAAGGACAATCGAGTAAGGATTGCGGCGCACGCGCTCAGTCAGAGTATGGGAATTATCATCGTAGCCCACATAACCTGCTGTCGTTCCGATCAGCTTAGAAACCGCTGTCCGATCACTATATTCGGACATATCTAAGCGGATAATAGCTTCCTTGGTGCCAAACATATCCAGTGCCAACTGCTTGGCCAACTCGGTCTTACCGACACCTGTTGGACCAACGAAGAGGAAGCTGCCGATTGGACGATTGCCATCATCAAAGCCCGCACGATTACGGCGAATCGCACGCGCTACTGCTTCCACAGCCTGGTCTTGTCCAATCACTTTCCCTTCCAAACGAGTGGCCATTTCCTTGAGACGTTCGATATCAGAAGTACCCATTTGAGAAACAGGGATGCCTGTCAAGCGCTCAACTGATTGGGCAATATCGTTGACTGTTGTGGTTACTTTTTTGTCTTCGGTATGGTTTTCAATCTGCTTTTGCAACTCCTCGATACGAACTTTGGCTTTAAGAGCTTGCTCATAATCTTCTTGCTCAGCATAGGTTTCTTGCAGTTTCTTTTGATACCCTATCTCACCTTCGATGGACTTGACATCTGTCACAGGATGTTGCGCTGCCAAGTGTGCTGCGGTCATATCTACCAAATCGATAGCCTTATCTGGTAAACTCCGTTGCGGAATGTACTGAATAGAGTAATCGACCGCTGCCTTCAAGACTTGGTCTGGCAAGATGACATTATGGTGTTCTTCATAAAGAGCGCGAATGCCCTTCAAGATTTCCAAGGTATCTTCTGGTGATGGGGCATTGACCTTGACCTCATTGAAACGACGAGCCAAAGCTGCGTTTTTCAAAATGGTATTGCGGTATTCATCCTGTGTAGAAGCCCCGATAATCGTCAACTCACCCCGTGATAGAGCTGGTTTAATCATGTCTGCCAAGCCCTTGGAACCTGAATCACCACCAGTCGAGCCCGCGCCTAAGATTTGATGAATTTCATCAAAGAAAAGAATAATATTGCCCGCCGCCTTGACTTCTTCCACCAAGTTTTGAATATTTTCCTCAAAAGCTCCACGGTACTGAGTGCCCGCTTCCAGGCCAGAAATATCAATGCTGATGATTTCTTGATTCTTGATAGCCGCTGGCACATCACCTGCAACAATGGCTTGTGCTAAGCCTTCGACAACGGCAGTCTTGCCGACACCCGCATCACCGACCAATACAGGATTGTTCTTAGTCCGACGAGAAAGAATCTCAGCCGTTTCTTGAATTTCCTTGTTGCGTCCGATGACAGGATCAAGCTTGCCCTGACGCGCTTCTTCCGTTAAGTTGGTTCCCAGCTTGGCCAAGATACCATCTTGCTTGACTTGCCCTTGTTTTTGGGAAATGGCTTGCGCCCCGTCTTCTTGTGGTAATTGACCAGTTTGACGGTAGACCGCAAATTCTTCCGGTGTGACCTCGCGGCCATTGATGAGGTAACGGCGATTTTCAGAACGATAGCCGCCCATATTCCCCATGAGTTGATTGAAAATATCGTCCATATTGTTAAAGTTATTAAAATTGTTGTTCATTGTGTTCTCCCCTTTTGACTATTACTGACCTTTTTGTCTAAAAATAAAAGCCTGTCTGTCTCGGAATAATTTCAGGCTCAGTAACATAGTTCTGACTATAACTGACTTTTTCTTCAAAAATGAAATGACTTCTCATGTCAGCCACCTCCAACTTTTCTTTTCAACTAAGGTTTCTTGACCTTATGTACCCATTATACTCCATTAGTCAGTAAAGGTCAATAGTTTTGACTGACTATTTTTGACCTTTTTTAAAAAAGAAACACCGCCCGCTAAACAGACGATGTTTTCAACTTCATTTACCAACCAAAGGCATCTGTGGGAGCCTGTAAATAGTCCAGCCACTTGGCATCTTGCAGACGACAAAGCGTGATGGACAAACCAGCCATGTCCAAGCTGGTAATCAAATGCCCTGTCTTTGTAAAGGCCATCTCTAAGTCGTCCAAGGCGAGGAAATCCAGCACATCATTGGTGAAAATCAGCTCCTCCATCTTAGAAGTCGCACCGAGATTGTTGATGAGTAGGATATAGGCATCCCCATCCTGCCACTTCAGTTTCATTTTTAGTTTATTGATGAGCTCATTGGCCAAGGCAGCTGAGGAGTCAAACGGAACTGTCCGATAACCCGGCTCGCCGTGAATGCCGATTCCAAAGGAAATATACCCTTCCTCCAGCTGAAACATGGGATGATTGTCCCCCAGTATAGTAGCTGGTTTTGTGGCAAAACCCAGTGTAGCCATAGAAGTCGCTAGCTGCAAGCCCAAGGCTTCTAATTGATCCAAACTAGCGCCACGAGCTGCCGCTTCTCCCAAAATCTTATGCAGCAAAATCGTCCCTGCCACCCCTCGATGCCGTAATTGAAAGCTGGCTGTCTCTACGGAAATGTCATCATGGGACACGACGTATTTGACAGCAATTCCTTCCGCACGCGCCGCATGAATGGCCTGCGAAAACTCTCTCAAGTCTGCTTCAAAGTTTTTGACGATGACAAAAACGCCCCTACCCTTATCCAAGAAACGGATAACTTCCAAAATATCTGCAGCACACGGTGGGACAAAAATCGGACCGCTAATCGCCGCTGTCAGCATTCCCTGCCCGACATAGCCAAAGTGAGCTGGCTCGTGGCCACTCCCTCCGCCTGATAAGATGGGAATCTGCTGCTCTGACACCCCTTGATGATAAATCGCCGGTAAATTTCCAATTTGTTTGAGATGGGGATTGATTTTTGTGATGGCTTCGATATTTTCCAAAACAAAATCCATTCCTTTATTACATACCTGTACCATAAGTCTCTACCTAATAATTTTCTAATGACGTCGTAATCAATTGCACAATTGCCTGACTATCTAGCTGGCAAGAGCCCGTCGAGCAAGTGAGGTAATGCTTGATGAGATTGGCCAAAGCCAGACTATGATAGGTGACAAACAACTCTCTTTCTTCAGCTACTTCAAACTCTCGAATACGGTAATCCGCTATCAATTTGTCAATCAATTGCTGGCAATAGCCCTCAAAGTAGGAAGAAAAATCATTCTGATCTGCAATGTCAAAGAGTTTCTTATAAAATTCCCGATTGCTCTGGAAAAAATGCAGCAACTCGGTGAGCAATTGCATCCCAGATATATAGTCCAGATTATCCGTCACTTGCTCTCGCAACTCGGTCTGAAAAATCCATTCCAGCAGCTCGTACTTATCCACAAAATGATTGTAGAAAGTCTGCCGTCTCACACCTGCCTCTTCCATAATATCCCGAACCGAAATTTTATCGAAAGGTTGGGTCACAAATAACTTTTTAAAAGCCTTTGCAATCCGCTTTTTTGTAATCAACGAGGAGACCATTCTTTCCTCCTATCTATACGAATTGATTTCCTTTAGTGTATCACGTTTTCCGGTGATTGAAAACCATTTCAAAGCGGACAGAACTTCTCTTTTGTCCATTCCAGAAAAGGCTTACAAGATTTATAATAAAACTGTAAAAATCACAAAGGAGTTATTCTCATGAAAAAAATCATTAATAAACCAACTGACGTCCTCCCTGAAATGCTAAATGGACTAGCTTTTGTTCATAGCGACCTTGTGCATCGTGTGGACGGATTTGACATTATCGCGCGCAATGCTGAAAAAACTGGTAAGGTCGGCATCATCTCTGGGGGCGGAAGTGGACACGAACCTTCTCACGCTGGATTTGTCGGTGACGGTATGCTCTCTGCAGCTGTCTGCGGTGCTGTCTTCACTTCTCCAACACCTGACCAAGTCTTTGAGGCTATCAAAGAAGCTGACGAAGGCGCTGGCGTTTTCATGGTCATCAAAAACTATTCTGGCGACGTCATGAATTTTGAAATGGCGCAAGATATGGCTGAAATGGAAGGCATCCAAGTTGCTAGTGTCATTGTGGATGACGACATTGCTGTGGAAGATAGCCTTTATACCCAAGGACGCCGCGGAGTGGCTGGTACCATCTTTGTTCATAAAATTCTTGGGGAAATGGCTCGCGCTGGCAAATCACTTGAAGACATCAAAGCTTGCGCAGACGAATTAGTCAAACACATTCACACTGCGGGTCTCGCACTCAGCGGCGCAACTGTTCCTGAAGTAGGTAAACCAGGTTTTGTCCTTGAGGAAGACGAAATCGAGTTCGGTATCGGTATCCACGGAGAGCCCGGCTACCGCAAGGAAAAAATGCAAAGCTCTCACGAATTAGCCCAAGAACTCGTCACAAAACTGGTTGACTCATTTAGTGCCAAAGCCGGCGATAAATTCGGACTTCTCATCAACGGCCTGGGCGCTACACCTCTTATGGAACAATACATATTTGCCAATGATGTGGCTCAACTCTTGGCTGAAAAAGGAGTGACTGTTACCTACAAAAAATTAGGCAATTACATGACCTCTATTGATATGGCTGGCTTGTCATTGACCTTGATTCAGTTAGAGAATGAAGACTGGCTTGCTGCCCTTGAAAGTCCAGTCACTACTATTGCTTGGGGATAAGGAGAACACAATGGATGTACAAACTGCTAAAGCTTGGATGACAACTTTCAACACGAAAATCCAAGAACACAAAGACTACCTCTCAGAGCTCGACACTCCTATCGGAGACGGAGACCATGGTGGCAATATGGCACGCGGCATGGCCAGTGTCGTAGAAAATCTCGATACTGATTTTGCTAGCGCAGCCGATGTCCTAAAAATGGTCTCTATGCAGCTCTTAAGCAAGGTTGGAGGCGCTTCTGGTCCTCTATATGGCTCTGCTTTTATGGGCATGACCAAGGCGGAACAAGCCGGCGCTCCCATCGCAGACGTCCTAGCTAGCGGCCTTGAAATGATTCAAAAACGAGGAAAAGCAAAGGTCAATGAAAAAACCATGGTCGATGTCTGGTCTGGTGTGGTCACAGCCGCTAAAGAGGGGACTCTTTCTGAAGCGCTGATTGATGAGCTGGTTGAAGCTACAAAAGACCTGAAAGCCACAAAAGGTCGTGCTTCCTATGTGGGTGAGCGCTCGATTGGGCACATCGACCCAGGTTCATTCTCATCTGGTCTACTCTTTAAATCATTACTTGAAGTCGGAGGTATCTAAATGGCTGATGTCGGTATTGTTGTCGTTTCACACTCAAAAAACATTGCGCAAGGCGTCATTGACCTCATCTCAGAAGTGGCAAAAGATGTCTCCATCACCTATGTCGGCGGGACCGAAGATGGTGGCATCGGCACATCATTTGACCAAGTTCAAGCCGTAGTAGAGCAAAATGAAAAAGACACCCTACTCGCCTTTTTTGACCTAGGTTCTGCCAAGATGAACTTGGAATTAGTCGCTGACTTTTCAGACAAAACCATCCTCATCAATTCTGTCCCAATCGTTGAAGGAACCTACACTGCTGCTGCTCTCTTGCAAGCTGGTGCAGACCTCGACAGCGTCAAGGCACAACTTGATGAACTCACTATCAATAAATAAAGGAGATTATCATGACTCAATTTTTCGGTGAATTTATAGGAACCTTTATCCTGGTTCTCCTCGGAGACGGTGTTGTCGCAGGGAACATTCTCAGCAAGACCAAGGAAGAAGGGACTGGCTGGACAGCTATTGTCCTTGGTTGGGGCATTGCTTGTACCGTTGCCGTCTACGTATCTGGACTCTTTGGCCCTGCCCACCTCAATCCTGCCGTAACACTTGCCATGGTTTCTATCGGCGCACTTGCTTGGAGCCAAGTATTGCCATTTATCATCGCCCAATTTTTAGGCGCCATGCTAGCCGCTCTTGTCCTCTATCTCCACTACTACCCTCACTGGAGTGAAACAAAAGACAAAGGCTTGATTTTGGCTAGTTTCTCAACTGGACCTGCTATCCGCCATACTCCTTCAAACTTTTTAGGAGAAGCACTTGGAACAGCTGTTCTTGTCATGACCATTATGGCTATCGGTCCTAACAAGGTAGCCGCAGGCCTTGGCCCAATTATCGTTGGTCTTGTCATCTTTGCCGTTGGTTTCTCACTTGGCCCAACAACAGGCTATGCCATCAACCCAGCGCGTGACCTCGGTCCTCGTATCATGCACGCCATACTCCCAATTCCAAACAAAGGAGACTCTGACTGGTCTTACGCTTGGATCCCAGTAGCTGGACCAATCGTAGGCGGTATCATCGGTGCCATCATTTACAACTTAGCTCTCGGCATGCTATAAAAAAGAACCCACAGAAAGTTCGCTCTCTGTGGGATTTATTTTTGTCTAAGTGCCCTGACAATACAGAGCGATGGCCTGTGAGATAAAAGTTGCGGTGCCTTGACCACCTGCACGATCAATATTCTTCGTGAAACGCTCGTCTGCCACATACATCTGTCCCAGGCTTGCCAAGATTTCATCGGTACAAGTATAAAAATTTGCCGTGATATATTCCTGCAAAGCCCTGACTTGAGCTTGCACCTGAGCATCTTCCACCGGCAATTCCTTGAGTTTTCCAAAATCTGCCATGATGTGGTTCATTACTTGCGGTACTGTTGAAAAATCGCTGGCACCATGCTTGCTTTCAAATTCTTGATAGGTTGATGTCTGCCCCCAACGAGCTCTTGCTTCCTCTCGAAAGGCATTTAGTTCTGTTTGATCATAGGCTGTAAAATCAGTCATTTTTCGTCCTCTCTGCATGGCTTTCGCCTGATCAATGACAGCTTCCAAGTGAGCTTTTTTCAGCTCCAACCAACGAATCTGGTCCGCCAAAGCCTGGCTGCGGTCATAGTCTGGACTATCCATGATTTCTTTTATTTTTTTAAGAGGAAACTCCAGCTCTCGAAAGAGGAGAATCTCCTGCAATCGAACAAAGCACTCATCATCATAATAGCGATAGCCATTTTCCCCCACAAAAGTAGGCGCAAATAAACCAATCTCATCATAATAATGGAGCGTGCGCACGCTAATCCCCGAAAGCCGACTCATCTCTTGAACTGTCTTCATCGTTTACCTCTCTATAGGAGTATAGCCTATCACGTAACGTGAGGGTCAAGGGGGAAGTTATCATTTTAATCCAGCAAAGCCTGTGCAATGAGCTTATCAAATCGACGAATATCCACGCCCTTTTTCAACTGAATCTTAATATGTCCAGCTCTTGTCCATAATTCTACTTCAGAATTAAAATCTAATAATCCTGCATTTTCAGATGACCACATATTGATTGATGAGTACGGAAGTGAGTAAATTTCCACCTTTTTCCCAGTCAACCCTTGAGCGTCACGAACAATGAGGCGCTTAGTCGTAAAAATAGCACTGTCACGAATCGTTTTATAAGCAGCAACCGCATCTTCGCCAGGAAGCAAAAGATTAGTAACGTCATTAGGAATGGCACATTCTGAAACAAATGTCCATTGAAGAGCTTGAGTATCCATAAATATCTCCTTTATAGTAAATTAATATTATTTTACCATTTCTAAAACTATTTTAAAATATTAGTTATTAACTTTCCCCTCACCAGCACACGCCCCCATGTCTGCTCGGCTATTCTCTCATCTCCCAGTTGGTAGACAGCATCGGCTTGTTGGGTCAAGTCAT
Source organism: Streptococcus gallinaceus (assembly GCF_040545695.1). Classification (NCBI taxonomy): domain Bacteria; kingdom Bacillati; phylum Bacillota; class Bacilli; order Lactobacillales; family Streptococcaceae; genus Streptococcus; species Streptococcus gallinaceus. The sequence continues at coordinate 65,859 of NZ_JBEPMK010000004.1, forward strand.
CCCAAGGTTGAGCTCCTATTCGTGAGACGAGTTCCATAGATTTTTTAACAGTTTTGAGGTGCTGACGCCCTTTTTCTGTAAATCCGAGGACTCGAACGGCTTCTGGGAGCGAGTTTTCCACAGCATTGACCAAAATATAGGTCAAAATCCGTCTCACACGCGCTTTCGTGTAGCGTTTGGTCGCCACTTTATCCACCAATTCCTCCACATTTTCCACATGGCGAATGTGGGATTTAATCCGATTTGCAACCTCTTCATTGACTTGGTAAATTTGCGTCAGATCAGCATTGGTGAGAATTTGGTATTTGAGGAGGGAAAAATAATTATCCCAAGACACTTGCGGACTCTCCAAAAACAGCTCTGCGCTAGGCATAAAACTCTGGACAAAGTCCCTATCCGCCTTATGCTGACGGATACTGGTCGCCGAAGCATACTCGACTTCTTTTTCCTTGGAATGATAACCAGCACCCTGCCGCTGAACGGGATTCAAGCGGATACCTTTTTGACTTGCTGCCTTGGTATAGGCAAGCCCCAAAATGTGATTTGGCGTATCGCCAGAAAATTGAATCCCCGTAAACTTCTCCCACATAGCCTGCGTTTTCTGTGGATAAGACAGGTGCTCGGGCTGATTTTCCAAAAAGGCAGCCATCTCCTCAGCCTTTTCCACATAAATATCTCCAATGTGGTTGTAATCAAGGACCGACTCGGTACCAAAGGTTAAGTTGTCCACACCTAACGTTGCTAGAATGTCTATGGCTCCTTGGGCAAAATAATCCGCCGACTGCACCGCAACCAGAAAAGGGAGCTCGACCACGAGGTCGGCTCCATTTTCCAGCGCCATCTGGGCGCGCGTCCACTTATCAACAATAGCAGGCTCCCCCCGCTGCATAAAATTGCCCGACATGGCAACGATTTTGATCCCTTGAGCCTGCTCCAGCAGATACTTATGCCCATTGTGAAAGGGATTGAATTCGGCGATGATACCTGTGACTGTCATAGAGGTCCTTTCAGATTCGTTTGTATTATCTTCATTATAACATAGTTGAAAATGGCATGTTCTTACAAGGAAACACCCCTTTTTCTCTCTATTCACTCCTTCTCCATCTCCACCTGACGGTTATCAATCTGGTAAATGCTAAGCATATTGATCACCAGCCACGAACGTTTGGGGTAGGCGACGTATTTTGCTTGCCAGCTTGGATTAAACTTAGATTTGTAGGCACGTAGACCACTAAAGGAATAAAAACGATTGGTAAAGTTATAGATGAAAAAGGCGATTCGTTCTTGTAGGAAACTGCTCTCCAACTGTCCTACATTTGCTAGAGGGGCCATGCCGAGGTCAAAGGAATGCTTGCCTTGGGCTTGAAAATGAAGAAAGAGATTGACAAAGAGATAGTCCATCACCCCATCGGGTGCATTTTCCCTATCATATCGCATCAAATCAACACTGCCTACCTTGTCATGACGCCCCGGCATGGTATTAGCAAAAGCGACCAGCTCCTTATCCGCATTGGTCACTAGTGCAAGCGGAGCTTCTTGTAGATAATCTTCTGCAAAGAAACCAAGCGAGAAACCTTTTTCCTGACGTCTTTGCAACCAAGAATCGGATATCTTTTTCAAGTCTGTCAGCATTTTATCATCAAAGAGCGGTTGGAGGACTTGAAAGGCATAGCCTTGTTTTTCCAATCGGTGGATGACTGCCCTGTATTTTCGTCCGTGTTTACCGTCAATATTGAATTGCACCAAATCCACCATAGCACGCTCGGCTCTTCTACCGTTACTTTGGCAAATTGGAAAACAACTTGGTCGCTGTCTTCTTCTTGGTACCAAAAGAATCGCTTATCCCTCAGAAAAGCCAGTCCACTATCCGTGTCACTGTCCCATTTTTCCAAAAATGAATGCAGCCGCTCAAGCTGAAACTCCTCTCCAAAAGGTTTGGTGTGTCCTTTCAGATACAGCAAGGAAAGAAACACAAGAAATGCAATCACCAAGACACCGGCCGCGTATTCACCCCAAAGACTGATATAATGTTCGGGACGAAAATGCCTTACGTGGTGTAAATGGGCAAAGGTGAACCGCGTTTGATTACAATAAATGTACAATAAGTCCTAGATCCTTGGTTAAACTTTCTAGCGAATAGATAAATTGGCGGCGCGTCAGCAAGGGACGCATAATGAACAAGATCAGTAATGTCAAGATTAAAAAGAGACTCGTTATAAAAGAGGGAGTACCTAGATTGACATATAGCAACGAGATAAAAATCAAGGCCAAGCCATATGGAAACGCTCGTTTCATCCGTGCTTTAACGACTCTAGCCAGCAGGATAAACAGCACACCCAGGACAATACTTGGAAATTGCCAAACCAACTGTGCGCGCACAGGGCCAAATTGCCTAAAAATCCGTAAATTGGCAATATTTTCAGGAATCAAGGCTGATAGAATGAGAAAAAAACAAAGAGTTTTAGAAAGGCTAACTCAAGATTGGTCGTCAAGGCTGTGGAAATCGTTTTGGGTAATCCCAAAAACTTCTGATTAACACGACCACCGATATGTTTGATAAAAAAGCCAACTCCAACTAAAAATGGGAGGATATAGTAAGCAATCCGAAACAACAAAAGCCATGTGACTGCTTGCGAATGCCCTAGACCTGCAGATGTTAATCCAGAAATTAAGACAATATCAAATCCACCAATTCCACTCGGAATCATGGACATGAGTCCTACCACAACCGCGATGATGTAGATGGGAATCAAGTCATAAATCGGCAAGTGAAAACCAGCCAAATAGCCAATGCTGATAAAGGAAAGAAGAACTCCTGTCCAATCTAAAAAAGAGGCAAGCAACAGCTGGTGACGATAGGTTCTATTCAACTGCCCAAAGTAGGTCAGTGATTTTCGTGCCGAAATGAAATAGACGAAGGGCAGATAGAGCATACCACCAAGTATCACCGGCAGATAGAGCATCATCCCATGATTCCCTTGGGGAAGAAGTAAGCAGACCAATGAAATCCCTGAATAGATTGATAGACCACTCATGAAAAAGGGCATCACCTTGGAAATCTGCTGCGCTACAGACTCGTCACTCGCTTTCCCCTCTGAGTAAAAAGAATAACGCAAACCTATCTCCACCAGACCTGCAAAACCAGCCAGATTATTGATGGCATTTGTCGCAAAGCCCGTTTCAAAAATATAGGACTTACTGTAGTTGGTTTTCAGCATTTTATTTAAGATGATGTCATACCAGACCATCGGACATACTGTTATAAAACCAATCACCAGTATCAATATAAGGTTGAACAGTGGGATGGTATTCAGTATCCTTTTAATGTCTGCGATAGAAATCGTCTTACTGAGTCGTGTCAACTCTACGATGACCAAGATAGATACAATTACAAAAAATACAGTTTTTAGCCGTGATTGGTAAGGTTGAAGTATATCTTTTATTTTTTTCACACGAGTTTCCTTTCCATTGCAGTGAGTAGTTCCAACACCAAGTCATTAAAGTCATCTGGGCATTGCCTTGCCGGATGATGACCGACATGGGGCAAGTTGATAAACCTTCCTCTAGGAAGCTGCTCGGCTAGTTCTTGTAACGTATCAGCCTTTACCATATCATTTTCTCCCATGAGTACCCAGACCGGCATTGTCATTTTGTGGATGTCTAATGGTGTAAGGTCCAAGTCATCGTCCATCAGTTGGGCGACTTGATAGGCTCTTTTGAAGTTCGAAAACAGAAGTGATGCTAATTTCAAGCCCCACACTTCCAGCTTGATTCCGATTTGCGCCATCAACTTCAAGTCAGAAAATCGGCAATTTCCCGCATTAAACAAGATTCCCCCGACTCTAGCTGGGTAATACTTGGTATAGGTAAGGGCTAGATTGGCACCATCACTATGCCCGACCAACAGACAAGAGGAAATCGCCAAAAAAGACAAGAACTCCTCCACATCCTTGGCCATATGCTCAAAACTTAGTTGTCGACCATTATGACCAGACTTCCCATGAGCCCTACTATCTACCAAAATCAAGCGAAAACTCTGACTCAAGACCCTTTGGTTGGCAAAATAGTCTTTGGATAGGCTATTCCCATGCAAAAAAACGATGGGGAATCCCTGACCAAGATCATCATAGAAAATTTCTATCCCATCACTCGCATGAAAAATGTGGTTCTTTGCCATGACTGACCTCCTCATGACTGTCATTGATTGCACTCATTATAACATAAAAAGCCCATTTTTATGGGCTTTTATGGAGTTCTCTTCTGCTGCAGAAGATTTGTACAACATCACAAAATGATTATTTTTCAATAATCCTCTCCTTCATCGGCTCACTCTACTTCTGCGCTACGAAAAACCAGCGTGCGGAAGTTTTAGTCGGTTCCTTGTCTTCAAAGTCTGCGTAAAGTTTGAAAGACTTGAAACCAGCCTGCTCTAAAAGAATATCGTAGGTCAGCACATCATAAGTGCGCTCCACGTGCACTTCATCGTGTCGGCTAAAATTGCCATCTGCTTCTTGGATAAAAAAAGTCAGCTCGTGCACCACCGAATGCGGCGCCTCATCCTCATAGGTATCCCAAACCATAGCAAAGTCATCCGCATTTTCATGGTAAGAATACCCTGGAAAAACCTGATCCGTCTGATAGGTTGAATGCACATCAAAGATAAAAACACCGTCATCCTCAAGAGCGTCATAAACCTGCTTGAAGACATCTCCGACCTCCACCTCGTCCTGCATGTAGCAGATTGAGTCCGAGTAACAGGTCACAAAATTGTATTGACCAGCCTGCGAGAGGTCCAACATATTCCCCTGAAGAAAGTCAATAGACTGCTTGGCAGAAGCTGCACGCTTCTCAGCAATTTTCAGCATATCGCTACTCAAGTCAAGCCCTGTCACATCAAATCCTGCCTGAGCAAAGCGCACTGACTGAATTCCCGTCCCACAAGCCAGTTCCAAGAGTTTCTTTTTGTCCGTTGCCTTTGGCAAATGGCGGAGCGAAAAGTCCGTCCACTGATCATACAAAGAATCATCCATCACCGCATCATAGACCGATGCAAAGGTTTCATAAGTTGCCATGATTTTTCTCCAATTTTTCTAATGCTTCCAAAAGTTGAGCTTTCATAAGGGTCAATTCATTTGCTGTTGGTTTCTTGGCCTCGTCATACATGAGTTCCATAGGATACCACCAAACCGGTCCTTTTCCTTGATTACCATAGTCTCCCAAGTCGCCTGCGCTCCTTGGAAACAAATGCCAATGAACATGCGCATCCCCATTTCCAAGCAACTCACAATTCATCTTTTCCGCATCAAAAGCAAGTTTTACAGCCTCAGCCACATCTGCCATCTCGGATAAAAATAAATTGCGCTCTTGTCTATCCAGTTGATCCAGCTCCGTCACATGACCTTTCCCTAGAAAAAGCGTATAGCCCTTAAAATACTGATGGTCTCCTAGGACAACATACCCCGTCTGCAATTCTTTGACAAAATAGGGATTTTGCCTCTTTTTTATCAGGTCAATTCTTTGGCAAATCAAACACATTGACTTAACTTCCTCTTAGATGAAAAAACCTGTCTAGCGACAAGGTATATTTTATGCTAAATACTCAGTCACATCCACACTCGGTGCGTCATGCCAGAGTTTTTCCAAGTTGTAGTGGTAGCGTTGGTCTTCTGAGAAGATATGAACTACGACATCATTCAGATCCAAAAGAACCCAACCGCTATTGCTATCACCTTCTACGTGGCTAGCACCGCCTCCAGCTTCTTTGACTTTCTCGCGGATATTATCTGCGATAGCCTCCAATTGGCGGCTGTTGGTACTACTTACAATGACAAAGTAATCTGTCACACTGGTCAATCCAGCCACATCCAAAGCCAAGATATCCTCAGCACGCTTTTCATCTGCAGCTTTTACAACTACTTCTAATAATTCTGTTTTGTTCATAAATTTCCTTTTAAAATTGTTTCTAAATCATCTACTTGGGCAAAACATTGGTCCCAAATGATCTCATGATAATCAATCAAGATGTCTGCAGCGATATCTGGGTCTGCAAAGGTCGTCGTTCCGTGTTCTACCACAGCAACCTCATAACCTAGTTCAAATGCTACTTTGACCGTCGCGTCAATGCAATAATTGGTTGACATCCCGATGAGAATAAGTCGCCCAACACCTTCTTGCTGCAGGTAGGCATGGAGACCTGTGTCCTTGAAGGCACTATTGTAGTGCTTGTCAAAAATTTTTTCCTGCTCGCTCGGCGCAACCAAACTCGAAATCTCCCACCCCTGTGTCTGGGGAATAAATTCCTCGTCGTTGTGGCGGACATAAATCACCTCTAGCCCTTTTTGACGGCAAGCGGCAATGGTTTCCTGCCACAAGGATACGCGCTCCTCAATGGCATAGGGCTCACTATCCACAAGCAAATTTTGAATATCAATTACCAATAAAACTGTTTTCATCGATTACTCCTTCAAACAACCCACATAGCTATTGTAAGTTTCAATAGTTTGAGGATGGATGGGAATGCCTTTTTTAGCTAAAAATGCAATGGTCTGCGCTGTTTCAAAGGCCACTGCCTTATCAAGACTGACACGCGCAATGGTACGCGCTTCCTTGACAACCGGAAAATCCCGATTAGGCTCAATGTAGTCTGCCACATAGAGCACCTTGTCAAGGAGAGTCATGTCTTCAGCGCCAACTGTATGGCACTGAATAGCCGTCAGAATTTCTTGGTCCTTAACGCCAAAATCCTCAGCAATCTTATAAGCCCCCACCACACCATGCCAGATGTTATTGCCCCAATTTTTCAAGTCGGCTTCCAAGTCATACTTGTCTATCAAGTCTAGAAAAACTTGGTCTTCTATCTCTTTGGCATAGTCATGCAGAAGGGCAGCTAGACTGGCCTTAACGGGGTCACAGCCATATTGGTCGGCTAATGCCAAGGCTGATTTTTCTACGCCAAGCACATGGGTAAACCGTTTCTCGGACATAGCGCTAGCAATTTTTTCCAAAAGCTCCTGACGCGTCAAGCTCACATACGAACTGTAGTTCATAGATAAAGTCCTTTTTCCTCGATGTAATCCAAGACCTCGTGCGGCAACATGAAGTTGGGTACGCGGCCCTTTTGGATAAACTCACGCACCATGCTGGACGAGATGTCCATAAGTGGCACATCCACCCAGATAACGGGATAAGAAGTCCCTGCCTTATAGCGTGGACGCTGAACCCCTACAAACTGGACAAGCTCCACTAACTCATCAATCTTATGCCACTTGGGCAGGTAATCCACCATGTCTCCACCGATAATGAAGTAATAGTCTGTATCCGGATGCTTCTCCGTCAACTCTTTCATGGTTTCATAGGTGTAGGAAATCCCACGACGCTCCAACTCAATGGTTTCAATGTCCAAGCCTTCGATTCCAGCAATGGCCATTTTAAGCATATTGAGTCGATGCAATTCGTCAATGGTTTCCTTTTTGTCCACATGTGGCGGCGTAAACTCAGGCATAAGATAAACCTTGTCCAAATTCAATTGCTGACGCACTTGGTCAGCCACCACCAGATGAGCATTGTGAACGGGATTAAAATTCCCACCCAAAATCCCAACTTGCTTACGCTTGGGCTTGCGCAATTCTGGCTCTAATTCAACTTTTGTAAAAGGGGTTACCAGTTCAATCGCCATAGGCTCTCCTTAAATCTCTCTCACTTTAACAGATAATTTTCGATTTTCTTTTTTAGCAGATACTTTGAAAAGGGTCAAGACACGACCAGTTTTTGCAACTGAGTCGACACCGATTTCTTCTTCCAAGATTTCTGCTACTTCGTGAATGTTTTCATCCGTATTTTGGAGCAATTTCACCTTGATCAACTCACGCGCATCCAGCGCGTTACGAATACTGGTTTTGATTTGGTCATTGAGACCATTTTTCCCAATCTGAACGATTGGCTTCATAGCGTGTGCTTGACTGTTGAGAAAAGCACGTTGTTTTGATGTTAATGTCATATTTTTTCCTTTTTCTGTTAGTGAAATCCAAATTCTTCTAAAATTTCTTTGCCCTTCTTGAGAAAATCCTTCTGACTTCCCCACGAAATATCAAGTATTCCTACTCCTGCCGCAGCAGCAGTAATGTCTGCTTGAACGCTTTTATCATCTGGACGTAAAAGAAGAATTGTCAGACAAGCGAAACTCTCTGTCCGAAAATAATACTTTTCAAAAATCAACTCCATCACTTCGACAGAGCCAAATCTTCGGTGCACAATGTTAACTGGGTCTGCAACCAGCTTTTCACAAAGGGCATCTTGAATCGCGGTAAATGAGACTTCTTGTGTCGTGACAAGTGTAGATTTTTCAGCCATAGCCAACTCCTTTAGCTTAGATGATAGCCTTTCGAAGAACGACGTCTACGCCTTTTGGTGCCCAGGCAGCGATTTTTGCTCTGCCATTGACACGAATCCAGCCTAGACCTGAGAAAACGACGTCCGTTTTTTCATTGATGGTAAATTCGTGGCGAACCAATTCTGAGAAATCTGACAATTCCTTCTTCGAAGGAGGCGTCAGCAGACTTCCAGCATGTTTTTCATAAAATTCACTAGCTCCGGCGAGCTTGGTGCGGTGTAATTCCAAAGTATTTTCAAAGAAAGCTGTAAACCCTTGGCGTTCCCCCTCGACAAAGTCGAAACGCCCCAAACCAGCTAGAAAGAGTGTCTGCTCTGGATTAAGCTGATAGGTTTTTGGCTTGATTTCCTTTTTAGGGCTGATGTATTTCAGATTTTTAGCCGTCAGGTAATGCGCCATCTGGTGGCGGTGGATAATCCCCGGCGTATCAAAAATGTAGGAACCGTCATCAAGCGGAATCTCAATCTTATCCAAGGTTGTCCCTGGGAAGCGAGAAGTCGTGATGATATCCTTATCTCCAGTGATTGCTTGGATAATGGCATTAATAAGCGTTGACTTGCCGACATTGGTCACTCCGACCACGTAGACATCACGCCCCTTGCGGTGCTGTTCAATCTTCTTGATCAAGTCCTTAATGGCCTGCTTGTTTTGAGCAGAGGTCAGCACCACATCTACAGGACGTAAGCCGACTTCATGCGCCCGTTCTGTCAACCACTGGGTCACCTTTCCAGTCTTGACAGACTTGGGCAAGATATCTTGCTTATTGCCCACTAGGAGCACATCATTGCCTGACACAAAGCGTGGCAAGCCGGGAATGACAGAGCCGTTAAAGTCAAAAATATCAATGACATTAACCACCAAAGCCTGACTATCGCCTACCTCGTGGAGGAGCTTCATAAACTCATCATCCGAGATATTGACGTCTGAAATTTCATTGTAATGACGCAGGCGGAAACAACGTTGGCAATAGAGTTGCCCCGTCTCTAGGCCTTTTTCAAGTGCAGACTGCGGCGTATAACCTGCTACTTCCTTTTGACTGGTCTGAATGGCTGCCCCGCAGCCGATACAAAATAATTCTTCCACTTAGATTTCCTTTTTATACTGAATTGGACCATACTTGGCAATGATTTTCTTGAGCATGCGGCGTTCGCGCCAGCGATTAAATTGAGTGACCCATGCATCTGATACGACCAAGGGTTTGACCAAAATCGAGCGAATACCTGCTCGCTTAGCTGCACGAATATCTGTCATCAGCTGGTCTCCTACCATGACAACCTCATTTTTTTGGACACCAAATCGTTTCAAAGCCCGATCAATCCCCAAGGTAAATGGCTTCATGGCACGCGACTCAAAGTCAATTCCAAACTTATCCACCGCTTTTTTCACACGTTCATGGTTGTTATTTGAAACAACCACCACACGGATACCCGCAACGCTCAATTCCTGCAACCACTGACGCATCTCTGGAGTCCCGTCAGGATTATTCCAAGCAATCAAGGTATTATCTAAATCGACAAAAACAGCTTTAATTCCTTCTCTATTGAGACTTTCCACCGTCAAATCATAAACCTTTTCCAAGGCAAAATCCGGCATATATTGTTCTACGGTCACAGGTTACTCCTCTTTTTGCTAATCAGTTTATTTTATCATAAATCCCTTAAAATAGCCATTAAATGCGAAAACACTGGGCTTTACACCAGCGCTCATTACTTATTTTTTCCCAAGAAAGAAGGACACCACTGCAATGACGATAACCGCTCCAGCGATGGAGGGAATCAAGGCCATTCCCACCAAACTAGGACCCCAATATCCAAATAAAGACTGCCCCACAGACGAGCCAATCAATCCAGCCACGATATTGGCTAGACAGCCCATAGACTTATCTTTGCCCGTAATCCCACCAGCCATCGCACCAATCAAAGCACCCACAATTAAAGACCAAATCATCTCTTCACCTCATTTTCTTTTTTATCAGTGTACACTAGATTGCGTAAAAAGTACAAAGAAAACACCGGAAAGACCGGTGTTCTCAGGAGATATATGAAAAAGAATAAATAAAGTATACTCACCTTTCCTTAATCTTCCCTTAAAATAAAATGTATCCCCTCTTACCAAACAGGTGCCAAAAAAGGACCCAAGCAGAGAGTTTCTGTACATTCAATAGAATGGCTCAACTGTTTTTTCAAGTGATTGAAAAGGTGGTGTTTTTGGTCTGCCAACAAATAAATCCCCGCCTCTCCTAGCTGAAGGTCGACAAAACCTTGAACAGTCCCTTCATGACGAATCAAATAAATCGCTTCTTGCACCAAATCAGCTAGCAACAATTCTTGCAGGTGCTGAATTTGATTTAGTTGCGACTGAAAACCTTCTCTTGTGACCTTTTTCGCTAAAAACGCTTGTGCAAGTTGGTTGAATTTTTCCCAATTCCTTGCATCAATTTTTTCTAAATGAAGATGCTGCATATGAAATCTCCTAAATATATATGTTAGGGCTATTCTAACTTATTTTTATTGTATTAGCAAGTATTTTATTGAAAAATATACAAAAAAACGCATGAAATTGCTTTCAAGCGTTTTACAGATTTATTCCTTATCAAGGTTACGTAGCATCTCATCAATCTTATTACCGTACTCGATTGACTCATCTTTTGCAAATACCAAGTCTGGAATTTTATACATTTTCAGATTTTTACCAAGTTCACGTTTAATCGTACCCGTAGCTTTTTCCAAGCCAATCTGTGCTTTCTGATTGTCAGAAGCCAAGGTCGAGTGAATGGTATAATAAACGCGGGCTGCAGATAGGTCTCCTAGCATTTGAACATCTGTGATTGTCACATCTTGCACGCGCGGGTCACGGACTTTCAAACGGAGAATCTCATTGACTTCGCGCTTGATTTCCATTCCAACGCGGTCAACACGAAATGAATTTCCCATCTTCTTCTCCTTTCTCTATCTTAGAAATGCTGAGTTTCCTCAGCTTTATGTTTGTTAATTGTATAGCAACCGAAGTTAGATTTTCTTACTTCTTGATTTCTTCCATGACGTAAGCTTCAATGGTATCATCCACTTTCAAGTCGTTGAAGTTGTCAATCATCAAACCACCCTCTTGGGCATTTCCGACTTCCTTAACATCATCCTTATAGTGTTTCAAACTTGCCAATTTGCCATCAGCAATAACCACACCGTCACGGATAACACGGACGCTTGAATCACGAGTGACTTTACCGTTAATAACCATAAATCCACCGATTGTCCCGATTTTAGAAACTTTAAATGTTTCACGGATAATCGCTTCACCGATGATTTTTTCTTGGTACTCAGGATCAAGCATACCCTTCATAGCGTCTTCCACTTCTTCAATCACTTTATAGATGATGCTATGGAGACGAATTTCAACTTCTTCGTTTTCAGCTTGTTGGCGAGCGATCGGTGTTGGACGAACGTTGAAACCAATGACAACTGCATTTGAAGCGGCAGCCAAGGTCACGTCTGATTCGTTAATGGCACCAACTGCAGAGTGAACGACATTGACGCGAACGCCTTCTACATCAATCTTCAAGAGTGATGCTGCAAGGGCTTCTACAGAACCTTGAACGTCTGCCTTGATGATGACATTAACCGTCTTGACTTCACCAGCTTTGAGGGTGTCAAAGAGATTTTCAAGAGAGACACGTTGCGTCGCTTGACGTTGTTTCAAGAGGGCACGTTTTGCACGTTCTTCACCGGCTGCACGAGCTGATTTTTCATCTTCGTAGACCGCAAAATGGTCACCCGCCATAGGTGCTTCGTTCAAACCAGTAATCGAAACAGGAGTTGACGGACCCGCTACTTTAACACGACGACCGAGATCATTTGCCATGGCACGAACACGTCCAAATGTATTTCCGACAACGATTGGGTCTTGAACATTCAAGGTACCTTGTTGAACAAGAAGAGTTGCAACTGCACCTTTCCCTTTATCCAAGTGAGCCTCGATAACTGTACCGATTGCACGAACGGTTGGGTCTGCTTTCAATTCTTGCATTTCTGCAACGAGAAGAACCGTTTCCAACAATTCATCGATGTTTTTGTTGAATTTAGCCGAAATTTCGACAAACTCAGAATCACCACCCCAGGCAGTTGAGATAACACCGTGTTCTGCCAATTCACCGATGACACGCTCAGGATTTGCTCCTGGTTTATCGATTTTATTAATAGCAACGATGATTGGAACACCAGCTGCTTTTGAGTGGTTGATGGCTTCAATGGTCTGAGGCATAACACCGTCATCAGCCGCTACAATCAAGATGGTAATATCTGTGACAGATGCTCCACGCGCACGCATAGATGTGAAGGCAGCGTGTCCTGGTGTGTCCAAGAAAGTGATTTTCTTGCCATCAGCTTCGATTTGGTAGGCACCGATATGCTGAGTGATACCACCCGCCTCGCCTGTTGCGACACGAGAATTACGAAGAGTATCCAAAAGGGTTGTCTTACCATGGTCAACGTGTCCCATGATGGTCACAACTGGTGGACGTTCTGTCAATTCGTCTTCATTGAGGTAGCCATCTTCTACGAAGAAACGTTCAATATCCGCATTATCCACTTCAACTTTTTCCTTGGCTTCAATACCATAATCCACCATAAGGAGTTCAATGGTATCCCCGTCCAAGGATTGGTTTTGAGTCGCCATGACACCCATCATAAAGAGTTTCTTCACGATTTCTGCTGGCTCGCGCTTGATACGTTTCGCGATTTCTGCAACCGTCATACCTGACGTGTATTCAAATTCTGTCGGCAATTCATGGAACTTACGTTCTGTGACTGGTTTCACAACTTGTTTGTTATTGCCTTTTTTGTTTTTCTTATTGTTGTTCCAGTTACTATTTCTTTGATTTCTCACTTGATTTTGATTATTTCGATTCTTTTGTTGTTTTCTTGGACCATCTTCAACATCACTTGCAAAGTCACGTTTTTTATTTGGTCGTGCTTGTTTCTTACGACGGGTGTCAGCTGCTGGTTCCGCTACAGGAGCAGAAGTTACTGCTGGAGCCACTTTAGATTTTACAACTTCTTCTGGCTCTTCAAACTTAATTTCTTTCGGTTTGATTTGTTTTTGCTTCTTCGCTTCTTGTGCTTGACGGAAACGTTCTTCGCTACCGCGAGCGTATTCCGCATTTTGTTCTGCTTTCAGCGCAGCTGCACGCGCTTTGAAATCAATCTTGGTACTTGGTGCTGAACTTGAGGCTGGTTGGCGGTTTTGATTAAAGTTTCCTTGATTACGTCCTTGATCTGAACGATTATCACGACGGCGATCGTTGAAACGATTGTCTTGGCGACGCTCGTTGTTTCGACCTGAGCCTTGATCATTGCGACGTTCTTGATTGCGATGATCGCGACGGTCGTTCTGATTACGGTCTTTATTGCGATTATTCTGTTGACGGTTATTACCTTGACCTTGAGCACGTTTTGCAGCTTGTTCTTTTGCACGCGCTTCACGCTCGGCTTTAAAGTTACGACTCTGCGGACGTTGAACAGCAGGTTTAGCTGGCTCAGCGCTTGGTGTCACTGGTGTGGTCGCCTTTTCTACTGGCTTGCTTTCTACCTTTTTCTCTACAGGAGCTGGCTTTTCTGCCGGTTTTGACTCCACTTTTTTTTCTACTTTTGGACTTGTTACTGAGAAGCTAGCTGCAATTTTTTGAGCTGCGTCTGCTTCGACTGATGACGCATGGCTCTTGACATCAAAGCCTAATTCCTGTGCCTTGGCGACAACTTCCTTACTAGTTCGCCCAATTTCACGAGCGATTTCATTCAATCTCTTCTTAGACAATCTCTTGTCCTCCTCTTCTATTCCATAATAGACCTCATCTTCTTCGTAAATCCAGCATCCGTAACAGCTAGAACTTTTCTAGCTTTGCCTAATGCTGCGCTTATTTCTAGCGTTGAAAAGGTGGTGTTGACTTCTACTTGATAAGTCTTGCTTTTGTCTGTAATTTTCTTTTGCAAATTAGCTGCTGCATCGTTTGCCAGAAAGACTAGTTTTGCCTGTTTTTTCTGGATGCTTTCAACGACCAAATCTTCTCCCGAAGTGATCCGACCTGCCCGCTGAGCCAATCCTAATAAGCTTAAGATTTTATCTTTTTTATTCGAGTCCAAGCTCTCTCCTCTTGACCTTGTGGTCAACATAGGCAATCAATTCATCATAAAATGCTGCATCGACCTCCATGCTGAAGGCACGGTTAAAGACTTGTTTTTTCTTAGCTTGAAGTGCTTCATCATTGTCCAATTTAATATAGGCACCACGTCCATTGGCTTTACCAGTTGGATCGATTGAAACCTGTCCTTCTTTATTTTTAACAATGCGAAGTAAATCACGTTTATCAATGATTTCTCCAGAAACAACTGATTTTCGTAAAGGTATTTTTCTAGCTTTTGCCATCTTTACCTCCAAATTAATCTTGATCTTCGATGATTGTTTCTTCTACTTCTTCAGCTTCTCCGTAGAGTTCTGCTTCTGTTGCTTCGTACTCGGAAGCTGACTTGATGTCGATACGGAAACCTGTCAAATGTGCTGCCAAGCGTACGTTTTGACCACGGCGGCCGATCGCAAGAGACAATTTGTTGTCAGGAACAACGACTGTTGCGTGCTTGCCATCTTCTGTGTCAAATAGCACTTGGTCCACTTCTGCAGGTGCAATCGCGTTGTAGATGAATTCCGCTGGATCTTCTACCCACTCGATGACATCGATATTTTCTTCTGTTGGCACCATGCGGTCCAATTTTGCATCATAGCGTGCTGGATGGAACTTGCTGGTGATTTTCTTGACATTGCTTCCACCACGTCCAACGATTGTACCGATGGCATCAACGTTTGGATTGTGGCTACGAACTGCAACTTTTGTCCGATCTCCAGCTTCACGTGAGACGCTCATGATTTCAACTGTGCCGTCAAACACTTCTGGAATTTCTTGTTCCATCAGACGTTTGATCATTTCAGGATGGCTACGGCTAACAAAAACATTGACACCGCGTCCATTATCTTCAACCTTGTAAACATAGACTTCAATACGGTCATGTGATTGGAAGATTTCTCCTGGAATTTGGTCTTGTTTTGACAACTGTGCTTCCAAAGTTCCCAAGTTAACGTAGATAAAACGATTGTCAAAGCGTTCTACCGTACCAGTCATGATTTCACCTTCATGCTCTTTGTAAGTGTTGAAAGTGATGGTACGTGTTTGCTTGCGCATTTTTTCCATAATGGTTTGCTTAGCTGATTGAGCAGCCACACGACCAAATTCACCTGGTGCTTCTTCAAACTTAATTTTATCCCCAAGTTCGTAAACTGATGAAATAGCCAAAGCATCTTTCAAGCTGATTTCCAAACGGCTGTCAAAGACTTCATCCACCACTTCGCGAACAGTATAAACACGAAAATCACCTTTTTTCTCATCGTATTCGATAGCTGCTGACTCAGACTGACCATAGCGGCGTTTGTAAGCAGAACGAAGAGATTCTGTCACTGCATCGATGATGTCCTCTTTTTTAATACCCTTGTCTTCCTCCAAAATACGGAAGGCTTCTAGCATTTCTTTACTCATGTTTCTTTCCTTTTGACATTCAAAAGGTCCTTTCTTTCTTAAATTTTTACAGCAAGACGGGCCTTAGCCACTGTCTGATAGGGAATGATGATTTCCTTTTTGCGGGTCTTATCCATGTATTCCATGACAAGTTCCTCTCCGTCAAAGCTCAGCAAGTTCCCTTCAAAAACCTTGGTTTTATCAATAGCTTGATACAACTTGACATGAATGTAACTTCCCACAGCTTTTTCTAGGGCCTCCTTGGTTTTCAAAGGACGCTCTAAGCCCGGGCTTGTCACTTCTAGCATATATTGTTCAGGGAAAGGATCTGGCTTAATACTGTCTAGGAGCGGACTAATGACTTCCGACAACTCAGCAGTATCATTGAGGGTGATTCCCCCTTCCTTGTCTACAAAAATCGATAAAACATAGTCGCTGCCAAGTTTGCCATACTCCACATCAACCAACTCATATGGTGCCTGGATAGCTGGCGCTACCACTTCTGTCACCAATTCAACAATTGTTGCCATTCATACCTCCTTGCAAAATCTGAGAACAAGTCAAAGGGTTGGCACACGACCAACCCCTTTCTTCTCTATTTTTACTTAGTATAGCATATTTTCCGCTTTATGTCTAGAAATATGCAGTATTCAAGCAAATTAGCAAAAAGAGCTCGATTGCTCGAACTCATTTTCTTAATTAAAAATTGCTTCTACCCGATAAATGACCTGTCCCTTACTTGAAAATTTAGCTTCGTACTCAGTCATGACATTTCCTTCAAAATTGCTAGCGTGCAAATCTAGCCACACTTGCTTGAGGGTCATGCCGTATTGTGAGAAACTAGCCAAGCTGTACTCAAACAAGCCACGGTTATCCGTCTTGAAATGAATTTCTCCATGTTCAGGCAAGATTTGCTTGTAGGTATCCAAGAAGGATTTGTAAGTCAAGCGGCGTTTTTCATGCTTGGTTTTTGGCCATGGATCTGAGAAGTTCAGATACATCATGTCAACCTCGGCATCCGCAAAATAGTTTGTCAGACTTGAACCATCTACACGAAGCAACTTGACATTGGTGGCGCCACTGTCGAGAACCTTATCCAGTGCATAGCTGAGGACTGAAAGCTGGATATCAATCCCGATATAGTTGATATCTGGATTTTGCACGGCCATACCAGTGATAAATGCTCCCTTACCAGAACCTACTTCGATGTGAATAGGATTGTCGTTTCCAAACACTTCATACCATTTTCCTTTGGCATCTTCTGGATTGAGGATGACGTATTGGGGGTGATGTTCGAGGTGCTCTTCTGCACCTTTTCTTTTTCTCACTCTCATAATTCTTTGTAAAATGTCTCCCTAAATTGACGAAGAGCGTAAATTTCTCTATTCGCCGCTTCTAAATTGTAACTCTCTGCGTATTTTGTGATTTGATTGAGGTAACTCATTTGACCATACCAATAAACCTTACGCAAGACGGTTTTATTATACTTGTAGCCGTAATCTTTGAGCCATTCTTCCCATGACATACGAGGGATATAGTGCGTCAATACATAGGCCACATCCAGCATTCGGTCTGTCAAACAGGCTGTTTCCCAGTCGGTCAAATAAACGAGCCCGCTCGTTGTTTCAATCCAGTTTTTGTGGTGCAAGTCTCCGTGGACAAATGTCGCTACTTCTTGTTGGAAGTTTGGTAAATGCGCCAACAAATCTGCACAAACAGACTGTAAATAAGTGTTTTGTTGCAAGCGATTTGGAGCATCATTTTGCCATTTTTTCACCAAATCACGTGGCTCTTGATAGCTATAATTCAACTGCAGAGCTTGATTAAGCAAGATACGTGAAAAATGCATGCGCACCAAGATTTGGCGGACTTGTTTGCTAGTCATGTCCACACGCTCTAAGGTATGCCCATTTAGCCATTCTTGCTCTACGCGTTGCCCCTTTCCTACTTCCCTATTGATGGAAATAACTGGTGGCGTAATTTGCTCCCGTGCCAAGGCTGACACGATTGGAGGCATTTCGTACTTGACAAAGACAGGCGTACCATCTGATCTTAGGCCTTTAAAAGCTTTTCCACTGTTACCTGCAATTGATTGTAATTGTAGGCCTCTATTTTCAAACTGCATGCCTGACTCCTTTCTAAAATTCCTTACTATTTTACTAGTTTTCCAGCGGTTAGTCAAACAATTTTTTCGCTTTTATTGGCAAATAAACTTGCTTCAAAATGACACCGATTCCAATAACAATTAATACGTATTTTTTCTCTGCTAAGAGAAAAAGTGCTAACAAACTTTGTAGTGCGACAACGCTATAAAATACCAGCCCAATGACCCTCTGACAGCTCTGCCTTTTCCCAATAGAAGAAATCGGATAGAGTTGCACCAAATACTGATAATCATAGACCTTATAAAGTGGCAACAATTGAAAGAGTAAAAGGTAATCAAAGAGGGCGGTCAAGCCAACTGCCAACCAGGATTCTTGAATGGTAACTAGAAAGACAAGACTAAGTCCCGACAAGCGCAAAGCCAAGGGGAAGAAATCCCCCGATCTCAAAAATGCCCGTAAGAAGAGATAATCCCAAGTCTTTCCATGGTCTTTTTTCACGAAACCTAACAGCGGGTCCAGGTAAGCTCTTCGTTTGACGCTGCTCGTAATGCCTTTTACCGTCGTAAAGAGTGCGAAAAATTGTAAAATTCTTTGCTTACGCCCTTCTTCCTTAGAGATTGCTCGCTGCCAATTCAGACCCTGGCCACCAAGCAAGTTCTTGACTTGATGCATGTGCCAGATGTACTTTCCAGCCAAAAGGCCACACAAGAGCAAGATGATAAGGAGATGAGGCCAGCCCAACTTGAGATACAAGGGAATGAGTAAGACATAGCCTAGAACTTGCATCATCCCCCAAGTAAGAAAGGTAGTCTGACCAGCTTTCTTCACTTGTGCCGTGACCTGATTTTCTTTGACTAAGAGGAAGAGCTGGTCTGCCTCCTCAAGATAGGTGGCAAGTCTTCCCGAAAAGAAAAGAATTCCCAAAACCGTTGCAATCAAGAGATAAATATACCAAGGATTGGATGGAAAATGCAGCAACAAGTCTCTGTACTGAACCAGTAAGAATCCAAGGAAGGCCATTAGAAGCAAGACAAAATGGTCATTTAAGACATAGCGGAGATACTTGGCACAGCGATGCAAAAACAGCTGACGTCGCTTCTGAAAAACTGTTCTCATGCGTCCTCTCCTTCTTTGGTCAAGGCCAAATAGATTTCATTGAGACTGGCATTTTCCTGACCAAATGCTGCGCGTAATTCCTGCAAGGTTCCCGCTGCTCGAATGCGACCTTGGTGCAAGACAACGAAGCGGTCACACATTTTTTCTGCTGAGTCTAGCACATGGGTCGACATGAGAATAGAAACGCCACGCGCCTTTTCCTCATCTAATAAATCAATCAAATCCTGAATCGCCAGCGGGTCCAAGCCCAAAAACGGCTCATCCACGATTAACAAACTCGGCTCCACCATCAAGGCGCAGATAATCATGACCTTCTGCTTCATCCCCTTCGAAAATTGCACAGGAAACCAGTCCAATTTTTGATCCAGACGGAAGATTTTCAAGTACCGCTCAACCTGCTCCCAAACTTGCTCCAAATCCAGGTCATAAGCCAGCGCCACGACTTCTAAGTGTTCCTTCAAGGTCAATTCCTCATAAAGACTTGGCGTTTCAGGGATAAAGCCAATTTTCTTCCGATAAGTTTCCGCCTGCCCTTGTAATTGCAGACCATCCAGTGCAATAGTACCTTGGTAGGGCGTCAAGAGACCGATGATTTCCTTAATCGTAGTTGATTTACCGGCTCCATTTAGCCCAATTAAACCGACCAACTCACCATCATTCACTTCAAATGAAATATCTTTTAATACAGAAATGTTGGCATAGCCCCCTGTAAGATTCGTAACTTCTAACATGCTTTTCTCCGATTTTTTGATATAATCATTATAACAAAAACTATAGAAGGAAGCTCAAACTATGTCAGATTGTATTTTTTGTAAGATTATCGCAGGAGAAATCCCTTCATCAAAGGTTTATGAAGATGACCAGGTTTTAGCCTTCCTCGATATCACTCAGGTTACCAAGGGGCACACCTTGGTAGTGCCAAAACAACATTTCCGCAATATGCTTGAGATGGATAGCGAAAGCAGCAGCCAGCTCTTTGCTCCTATTCCTAAAATTGCGCGTCACCTTCAGCAGACTCTAGGGGCAGCCGGCGTCAATATCCTCAACAATAACGAAGAAGTTGCGGGACAAACTGTTTTTCACACCCATGTCCATCTTCTACCGCGCTTTAGCCAAGAGGACGGCTTGGACATTCGCTTTACAGCTAATGAACCTGATTTCCCAGCTCTGGCCCAACTCGCTCAGGAACTTTACTTAGGAGAATAGTATGAAATTATCTCATTTACTAGCTGCTAGTGGTGCAGCCCTTGCTAGCTACTGGCTGGTCAACAATCGTGAAAAAATTGTACAAGAAACATCTGAAACAATTGATTTGGCGAAAAAAAGTCAAGCGAGCTACCAGACTATTCAGCAGCGACTTGCCACCATCCAATCTTACCAAGAACCACTGCAAGAAATGGCAGAAGACTTGCAATACAAACTCAGAACCTATCAGCAAAGTATTACAGGAAATCTAGAAGAAATTCAAAAAATCACTGAAAAATATGCTAAAAAATAAAGAGCCCAGGACCTCGGTCCTAGGTTCTTTTTTATTGATTAAGTAGAATCGCTTTCGCTCGTTCCATACGAGGTGGACTCTGTAGACGCTGTAGATTCTGTGTTAGTCGTTGTTGTCTGACCTGTACCCTGAGTCACTTCTCCTGTAAAGGCATCTTCAACTGTAATCGGATTGGCATAACCAAAGAGGTTTTCATAAACTTTGACATTGGTTTTCAATACCGTAGCAGGTTCCAAGCCTAACGACTTCTTGATGACATTTTGCATTTCAAGCAAGTGCTCGCTCGTTGGAATTTGGTAAGAAATCTCATTGACCATTTGTCCCTCACCTGTTAACTGGTAAGATTCAATTTTTTTCAATGAATCCTTGTAACCAAGGAGACTTGGAATGGTCGAAGAATTGATTTTCACATCCGTTCGCATATTATTGGCCAATACGTCCAATATTTTTTGGTATTGGGTAATGCCATCTAGCTGCAGTAACTTATTAAGGAGGATGCTAATTACTTCACGTTGGCGTTTTTGACGACCATAATCCCCTTCTGGATCTTGGTAGCGCATCCGTGAATAAACAAGGGCTTGCTCACCATTGATATGTTGCTTCCCAGGGTCTACCGTTGCAGTATAAGCTGGCTCCGTATCGGAGATTGAAATGGTAAATCCAAGCGTATTATTCACTGTAATACCGCCAACCGCGTCTACCAAACTACGAAGGCCATCCATATTGATTTCCATGTAGCGATCAATATGCGTATTCATCATTTTTTCAATCGTCGCAATCGCCATCGGCGCCTGTCCATAGGCATAGGAATGGTTCAACTTTTCTGCACTACCGTAGGATGTGCCATCTGCATTTGCAATTTCAACCATGATATCCCGTGTCAAACTCATCATCGTGGTTGTCTTCGTTTTCGGATTGACTGTCACCAAAATCATGGAGTCACTTCGGCCACCTTCCCACTCACCACCGCGAGTTGCCTGATCCATGTCCACTCCCATCAAGAGAATGGTCAATGGTTTTGTGGCTTCAATGACCTTATCATCGATGTTGCGACCAAGGTTGTTATAGGTTTTGTTTGCTGCTGATGTGGATGATTGGTACAAGGTCCAGCCATATGTGCCCACTGCTCCCAGTGTCAAAAAGACAAGAGCTAGAAACATTAAAAAAATTTTCTTTCCGATTTTCATCTCTACTCTACCATTCTCCCCATGTAATATAGGTCTAACCATTCTCCCTTGTCCGTGCGAGCTCCACGTTTTTGCACTCCTTCAATCTCAAATCCAAGCGATTGATAGAGTTGAACGGCTCGCTCATTGCGCACTTGAACAGTCAAGGACAAACGCCCCAAGACCTGATTAAACTCTGCCCACTTGATCACTTCTTCTAGCAAGGTTCGGCCAAGGCCGTAACCCCAGTAAGCTTTTTTCACTGCTAAAAAGACTGTGCCAATATGACCAATGCGATACGGTTTCTCCGTCTTTACACTGGCTAAACCAATGACGTCTGAACCAATTTTCGCAACAAGACAAAGCTGGTCTAGACTTTCCAAATTAGAGGCAAAAATAGGTTCAACATCTTCACGTGACAAGGTAAATTCGTCACCACTCACATCTAAAAACTCAGTCTCATCCGCTACCTGATGCATAAAGTCAATAAAAGCCTGCGCATCCGCAACTTGCGCCTCTTCAAAAACAACTTCCTGCTCAGCCATGGTTCAGCTCCTCTGCTAAAACTCGGCTACGAGCTCCATGGCTTTCAAATCTCAGCTCACGTCCATCTCCGCTACGCTCAATACGAACAGTCAGATAATCTGACAAGACAGCAGCATCCAGCAGTTCCCCCCACTCGATAACCGTAACACCGTCCCCGTACAAAAAATCGTCCAAATCTATCGAATCTGGGTCATCACCGATGCGGTAAACATCCAAGTGATAGAGCGGTAAACGACCTTCATATTCACGCACAATTGTGTAGGTCGGACTTTTAATCATTTGGTTAATTTCCAGACCAGTCGCGATTCCCTTAGTAAGCGTCGTTTTTCCCGCCCCCAAGTCTCCTGACAAGACCAGAACATCTCCAGCTTGCAAAAGACTTCCTAATCGCTGACCAATGGCTGTTAGTTCTCTTTCATTTTGGCTATACATAGACCGTATTATATCATAGAATACCTTGTTTGTCATTTTCTGCACAAAAGAAAAAACCGTAGACAAGCGACGGTTTAGAGCCAAACTAGATAATGGCCAAGATAATAAAGTTCAAAATAAACATTGCAGTTGCTGCCCATAAAATTGGATGGATTTCTTTTGTTTGACCCTTAACAATTTTCACCAAGCAATAGAAGATAAACGCTGCAGCAATACCGTATGAAATAGAGTAGCAAAGTGCCATGAAGAAGGCTGCAAAGAAGGCCGGAAGCGCATCTTCGAAATTGCTCCAGTCCACATCAAGGAAAGAAGACACCATCATCACCCCAACGATAATCAAGGCTGGCGCTGTAGCAGCTGCGGGTACAATCCCAACAAGCGGCAAGAGAAGAATGGAAAGAAGGAAGCAGACTGCTGTTGAAACAGCGGTCAAACCAGTACGACCACCCTCTGCAATCCCTGCAGCTGATTCGACATAAGTTGTCGTATTTGACGTACCAAACAAAGCTCCAATAGATGTACCAATGGCATCCGCAAACAAGGCGCGGTCCATTTTTGAAGAGAAACCTGATGAATTTTCAAGAGCGGCTTCATCTTCTGCTGAGAAGATACCTGTACGACGACCTGTACCGATAAAGGTACCAAGCGTATCAAATGTGTCTGACAAACTAAAGGCAAAGATGGTCATGAGTACCAATGGCAAACGGCTACTGTCGCTAAAGAGGGACTTCATACCGCCAAAGGCTGCGAGGAAGGTTGTCCCCAATTCACCAAAAGCTGAACCCATGTCATTTGTAAAGCTGATAGCAGACAAGTCAACAACACCCATAGGGATGCCAAACAAAGTTGTTGCTACAATCCCAATCAAAATGGCACCACGGACATTTTTAATTACCAACACTGCCGTCAAAAGAAGACCAATAACAGCTAAAAGAACTGCTGGATCAGTAAAGGTAGAAATAGCTGGAACCACTCCACCGTTCGCCGCAACAGATGTCACACCATTTGACAAATCTGCTGAAACAGGAGCCGTACCATTGATAGAAACAATATCGCCAGCTGATGCTGAGAAATTGATAATATTCGCATTTTTAAAACCAAGATAGGCTACGAAAATACCAATACCACCACCGATAGCATGTTGCAAGCTAATTGGAATAGCCTTAATAATACTTTTACGGACTTTGGTCACTGTGATAAAAATATTAAACAAACCACAGAGGAAAACCATGGCCAAGGCTTCTTGCCAAGTAAAGCCAAGACCAAAAACTACTGTATAGGTGAAGAATGCATTCAGCCCCATACCTGGTGCAAGAGCGTAAGGTACATTTGCAAACAATCCCATGAACATAGTTGAAATAACTGAAGCGATAATAGTGGCCAAGAAAACAGCTTTTGTTGGCATGCCTGCTGCACCCAAGATAGATGGGTTGACAAACAAGATATAACTCATAGCAAAGAAAGTTGTCAAACCTGCCATGATTTCAGTAGATACGGTTGTACCGTATTCTTTTAATTTAAAAAAACGTTCCATTTTTCTAAAAATCCCCTTTATTTACGAACGATATTTAAATTATACTCTAAATAATTCACTTTTTCAACAATAATTCCCTATATTTTTTTATTTACTTTCTATTTTAGACGATTTTTGATATACTGTTAGGAAAGTTAAAGGAGTTCCTAATGAAGAAAAAAATGATTGCCTTGGACTTAGATGGCACTCTTCTCAATAACCAAAGTCAACTAAGTGACTACACGATTCAAACCATTCAAAACGTAAAAAATGCTGGCCACACCGTGATTATTGCAACAGGTCGCCCTTACCGCATGGCGCATCAGTTTTACCAGCAACTAGGCCTAGATACCCCGATGATTAACTTCAATGGTTCCCTGGTGCACATTCCTGAGAAAAAATGGCAGTGGGAGCAAAATATCCTGATTAATAAGCAATACTTGATTGATTTTTTGAAATACAAAGAACAATTTCAGGCTATTTTCATCGCTGGTGAATACAAAAATAAATTTTTCATCACCCAAGATCACTTGAACGAAATCCACCCTAGTTTAATGGGAGTAGAACAAATTACACCCGATACACTGATTAAGCCCGAATTGATTACAAGCGACCCGCATTCTATCCTCATGCATACACGCGCTGAGGACCGCCATGAATTGGCCAAGGAGATGCGTACCTTGTTCAAGAACGAGCTCGAAATCAACACTTGGGGTGGCCCGCTCAGCATTCTTGAAACCTGTGCCAAAGGTGTCACTAAAGCGTCTGCTCTAGAGTATTTATTGGACCATTATCAAGCGGATGCTGCTGATCTTATCGCCTTTGGGGACGAACACAACGATGTCCAAATGCTGCAATTAGCTAGAACAGGCTATGCCATGAAAAATGCCAGCGATACCCTCATCCCACATGCTGACCGCATGACCGAATTCACTAATGATCAAGATGGCGTTGCTCGAGAATTAGAGCGATTGTTCTTATAACTAAAAAAACTCAGATTGACATCTGAGTTTTTTTGATTTTACCGTTGACCAGGTCGGCTACCCCCGCCGCCAGGACCCCCGCCTATGCCACCAACTGTTTGAGTCGTTAGGCTAGCTGTTGCTGTAGTGGATTGTCCATCAACTTCTACCGTATAGGTTTCCCCCTCTTTGATGGCAGAGGAGCTGACTAACGCTGTTTCAAAGACTTGTGTCGCAGTATAGGTCGCCAAAACCTTACCGGACGAATCTTTCACTGTAATGGTCGAACCAGCTTTGCCACTGATGCTTGCCATGATAGAAGCCTGGCTAGAATCTTCTCCAAATCCCATGGCCATACCAGCCGAACCAACGATAAAGACATTTCCTCCAGTAATTTTTCCGATGCCGTCATAATCTAGCGCGCCATTGCCATTATCTGGGGCACCGCTGACAAATAAGGTTCCGCCATTGACCGTCAAATCACCGTTGGAGTCCAATCCGTCACCACCTGCTGTCACATTGATTGTCCCGCCGTCAATAGTTAAGTAAATACCCGAGTTTCTAGAGGAATTCGCTGCATTGATACCATCATCCTTAGCTGTTACGTCAATTTTCCCGCTAATAATATGGATAGCCGCACCTTCCAAACCTTCATTCGAATCACCAACTGTTACTTTTCCTCCGTCAATGACTAGATTATTTGAAGCGTGAATGCCATCATCTCCAGCTGTAGCAGTGATAGTCGCATCTTTTAGGTAGATATTGCCCAGACTGGTATCCTTATCATTGTCCGAATGAAGTGCATCTTCTGAAGCAGTTACTTCTACTGTCGCATTGGTGATATTGAGTGCATCATTGACATTGAAGCCGTGTTTCACTGCTGAAATCGTGTAAGTCCCGCCTGTGATACGCAAATCGTCATTGGCTTTGATCGCATTTTTAGACTTACCGTTAACAGTCAGACTTCCTTCTCCGTTCATGACCAAATCACTTGCAGAAAAGATAGCCGCATCTGCGTCTGCATCCGAGTTATTGGCTGTGTCAGAAATGGTATTTTTCGAGTCTTTTGCCAAGGTCATAGTCACCTTATCAGCTTCTTCCACCTTGATAGGAGACTTGTCACCCGTCATCGTAACATCTTTTATGACAAGATGGACTTTGGCTGTATCAGCCGCCTTCACGACAATTTGCACATTTTCAGAACTACCAGAAATAATGTAGGTTCCTTCCGATGCAATCGTTACCGTAGAACCTGACACACTCACACCGTCCCCAGAAACCTTGGCAGTTGAGCCAGATAACTGAATGGTAGAAGCCGTTTTTTCATCGTAACTTGTATCATAATCGGATTCTTTGAAATAATCCGTCGTTGTTACAGCCGATTGACTCGTTGTGGCGCTACTTGAAGTTGTCGTCGAAGAGGTCTTGCTCGTAGCCGAACCATGGCTACATGCCGTCAGGACAAGTGTCGATAACAACAGAACCATACTTGTTTTCATCTTTATTTTACTAGGTTTCATATTTTTTCTCTTTCTTTTTTTGTTGCTTCAATGATACGGAAGTTACCTTAAATCTTCCATAATATATCCTTAAATTTTGCTTAATGATTTAACAAGTATAACTATGCATTTTCTGATACCGGTTCCATTTTCCTATAATAAAGGATTGACAAAGTCTCTGTAAGCGGTTTATAATAATGTATGTTTAGAAGAGAACAATTTTATTATAGTTAACTCTTCAAATCAAATATATTTAGGAGGATCAATAATGAGTATTGGAATCATTATTGCAAGTCATGGCGAGTTTGCTGCTGGCATTCATCAGTCTGGCTCCATGATCTTTGGCGAACAAGAAAAAGTACAAGTTGTTACTTTTATGCCAAGTGAAGGACCAGATGATCTCTATGCTAAGTTCAACGCCGCTATTGACGCATTTAACGGTGATGACGAAGTCTTGGTCTTGGCCGATCTTTGGAGTGGATCTCCATTTAACCAAGCAAGTCGCCTTGCTGGTGAACGCCCAGAGCGCAAGATTGTCATCCTTACAGGTCTCAACCTACCAATGTTAATCCAAGCCTACACAGAACGCATGATGGATGCTTCTGCAGGTGCGGAACAGGTTGCTGCAAATATTCTCAAAGAAGCACGCGATGGCGTGAAAGTGCTCCCTGAAGAATTGGAACCA
Source organism: Streptococcus gallinaceus (assembly GCF_040545695.1). Taxonomy (NCBI): domain Bacteria; kingdom Bacillati; phylum Bacillota; class Bacilli; order Lactobacillales; family Streptococcaceae; genus Streptococcus; species Streptococcus gallinaceus. The sequence continues at coordinate 93,325 of NZ_JBEPMK010000004.1, forward strand.
GTTGTTGAAACACCCGTTGTTGCTGCACCTCAAGTGAAACAAGCTGCGATTCCAGAAGGAACTGTTATCGGTGATGGCAAGCTTAAAATCAATCTTGCTCGTATCGACACACGTCTCTTGCACGGACAAGTTGCGACAGCTTGGACACCTGCTTCAAAAGCAAACCGTATCATCGTAGCTTCTGATAAAGTAGCTGCAGACGAATTGCGTAAAGGCTTGATCAAACAAGCAGCTCCAAACGGTGTCAAAGCAAACGTTGTTCCAATCAAGAAATTGATTGAAGTTGCGAAGGACCCTCGTTTCGGCGAAACACAAGCACTCATTTTATTTGAAACACCTCAAGAAGCTCTCGAAGCCATTGAAGGTGGTGTTCAAATCGGTGAATTGAACGTTGGTTCAATGGCACACTCTACTGGTAAAACAATGGTTAACAACGTATTGTCTATGGACAAAGAAGACGTTGCAACTTTTGAAAAATTGCGTGACCTCGGCGTTCAATTCGATGTACGTAAAGTACCAAATGACTCTAAAAAAGACTTGTTTGACTTGATCAACAAAGCAAACGTCAAATAAGCTATTTGAAAAATTTTCCTGTCAGATTCAAACGTTTCCCTGACAGAAACCCATTTATGAAAGGATTATGATTGATTATGGATATTTCAATTATTTCTATGATTTTGGTCATCTTCGTTGCCTTCATGGCTGGTCTTGAAGGTATCCTAGACCAATTCCAATTTCACCAACCGCTGATTGCATGTACCCTCATCGGTCTTGTAACAGGTCATCTTGAAGCCGGTGTTATCCTTGGTGGTACACTTCAAATGTTAGCTCTTGGTTGGGCTAACATCGGTGCTGCCGTTGCGCCCGATGCAGCCTTGGCTTCTGTTGCAGCTGCTATCATCATGGTAAAAGGTGGCGACTTCACAATGAAAGGGATCACTTTTGCCTACTCATCAGCTATCCCTCTTGCCGTTGCTGGTCTCTTCTTGACAATGATCGTACGTACTTTGTCAACTGCCCTTGTTCACGCTGGTGACAAAGCTGCCAAAGAAGGTAACTACGCAGCAATCGAACGCTTCCACTTGATTGCTCTTGCAATGCAAGGTTTGCGTATTGCTATTCCTGCAGGATTGCTTCTTGCTATCCCATCAGAAGCTGTACAAAGCATTCTTGAAAAAATGCCAGAATGGCTCAACGGTGGTATGCAAGTCGGTGGTGCCATGGTCGTTGCCGTAGGTTACGCAATGGTTATCAACATGATGGCAACTCGTGAAGTATGGCCATTCTTTGCAATCGGTTTTGTCTTTGCCGCTTTGACTCAACTTACTTTAATCGCGACTGGTGTTCTCGGTGTTGCTCTTGCTATCATCTACATTAACCTTTCTAAAAAAGGTGGTAATGGTGGAGCTACTGTAGCATCAGGTGACCCAATCGGTGACATCTTAGAAGACTACTAGAAAGGGGTAAGACAAATGACTGAACAATTGAAATTAACAAAATCTGACCGTCAAAAAGTTTGGTGGCGTTCAACCTTCCTTCAAGGTTCTTGGAACTATGAACGTATGCAAAACATGGGTTGGGCATACGCACTTATCCCAGCTTTGAAAAAACTTTACACTACTAAAGAAGACCGTGCTGCTGCCCTTGAGCGCCACATGGAATTCTTCAACACACACCCATACGTAGCTGCTCCTATCATCGGTGTAACCCTTGCCCTTGAAGAAGAAAAAGCAAACGGTACTGAAATCGATAACACAGCTATCCAAGGTGTGAAAATCGGTATGATGGGACCTCTTGCCGGTATCGGTGACCCAGTATTCTGGTTTACAGTACGTCCTATCCTTGGTGCACTTGGTGCTTCTCTTGCACAATCAGGTAACATCATGGGTCCAATCCTCTTCTTCGTATTGTGGAATGCAATCCGTATGGCCTTCCTTTGGTACACACAAGAGTTTGGTTACAAATCAGGTAAAGAAATCACGAAAGACTTGTCTGGTGGTATCCTCCAAGACATCACAAAAGGTGCTTCAATCCTTGGTATGTTTATCTTGGCGGTCTTGGTAGAACGTTGGGTATCTATCAACTTCACTGTTAACTTGCCATCTACAAAACTTTCTGAAGGAGCATATATTGCATTCCCTAAAGGAAATGTAACTGGTGCTGAATTGCAAGGTATCTTGGGAGATGCCCTCAGCGGATTGAGCTTGACTCCTGAAAAAGCAAACACACTTCAAGCGCAATTGAACTCATTGATTCCAGGCTTGGCTGGACTTCTCTTGACATTCCTCTGCATGTGGTTGCTTAAGAAAAAAGTTTCTCCAATCGTTATCATCGTTGCACTCTTTGCAGTTGGTATCTTGGCTCGTTTGGCTCACATCATGTAAGACCAAAAAGAGTTTCCGAAAGGAAACTCTTTTGCTATAATACTAACAAAGGAGACAATATGGCACAATCTATCAATTCGACTGTAGAACTAACAACAACCGGTGTTTCTTACTTAGCAATCGGTGGCAAGGTAGGGAAATTTTTGCTGGGGAATAACGGTCTTGAATTCTACAACGATAAAAATGTAGAAGATTACATCCAAATCCCTTGGGATTCCATCGACCAAATCGGTGCCAATGTCACTGGAAATAAAGTGAGCCGTCACTTTGAAATCTTTACTGATCAGGGAAAATTCCTCTTTGCCTCAAAAGACTCTGGGAAGATTTTAAAAGTTGCGCGCCAGCATATTGGAAACGATAAGGTTGTGAAATTACCAACGCTTGTCCAAACAATTGGACAAAAAATGACAAATCTATTTGCCAAAAAAAAGTAAATAGAGTATAATAATTCAAACGGATAAGTAAGAGCTTTCCCTTTTCCAGAAAGCCTGCGGTCGCTGTGAGCAGGTAAAGAGATGCTGTGAAATTCTACCGTTCGATACAAATTAAATAGTCAATTAAGAGCACCTTGGTGAAGTTGGATGGAACCGTGCATGCGCACTCCAACGATAGCTAGGGTGTTTTGTTTTTATGGAGGAATATTATGCTTGATTTGAAACGCATTCGTACAGACTTCGATGCCGTTGCTGAAAAATTAGCCACTCGCGGTGTCGCTCAAGAAACATTAACAGAAATCAAAGAACTCGATACCAAACGCCGCCAACTCTTGGTCCAGTCTGAAGAATTAAAAGCAGAACGCAATTTGTCATCAGCTGCCATTGCCCAAGCAAAACGTAACAAAGAAGATACTAGCGAGCAAATCGCTGCCATGCAAAAAGTATCAGCCGACATCAAGGCTGTCGATGCTGAACTCGCAAACATCGACCAAGCCTTGCAAAACATCATCACTGTCTTGCCAAATACACCACACGATACTGTTCCTGTCGGTGCTGACGAGGAACAAAACGTTGAAGTTCGCCGTTGGGGAACGCCTCGTGAATTTGACTTCGATATTAAAGCACACTGGGACTTGGGAGAAGACCTGGACATCCTCGATTGGGAACGTGGGGCTAAAGTCACAGGAACTCGTTTCCTCTTCTACAAGGGTCTTGGAGCACGTTTGGAACGCGCTATTTACAACTTTATGTTGGATGAGCACGCTAAAGAAGGCTACACTGAAATGATCACTCCTTACATGGTCAATCGCGATTCTATGTTTGGTACTGGTCAATATCCAAAATTCAAAGAAGATACCTTTGAAATCAACAACGAAGAACGTCCATTCGTTTTGATTCCAACGGCTGAAGTCCCATTGACAAACTACTACCGCAATGAAATCATTGACGGCAAAGAATTGCCAATCTACTTCACCGCTATGAGCCCATCTTTCCGTTCAGAAGCTGGTTCTGCAGGACGTGACACACGTGGGTTGATTCGCTTGCACCAATTCCACAAGGTTGAAATGGTGAAATTTGCCAAACCAGAAGAGTCATACGAAGAATTGGAAAAAATGACTGCCAACGCTGAGAATATCCTCCAAAAACTGGGCTTGCCATACCGCGTTCTTGCCTTGTGTACAGGAGATATGGGCTTCTCAGCTGCTAAAACCTACGACTTGGAAGTTTGGATTCCAGCCCAAAATGCCTACCGTGAAATTTCTTCTTGCTCAAACACAGAAGATTTCCAAGCCCGTCGTGCCCAAATCCGTTACCGTGATGAAGCAGATGGCAAGGTTAAACTTCTCCACACATTGAATGGTTCTGGTCTTGCAGTCGGACGCACAGTTGCTGCTATTCTTGAGAACTACCAAAATGCCGATGGTTCTATAACCATTCCTGAAGTGCTTCGTCCTTACATGGGAGGAGCTGAGGTTATCGCACCTAACTAATCAATGATAACTAAAAAGTCTAATCTTGGAATGTTCAAGATTAGACTTTTCTTTTTTGTCTATACCCATCCAACTTCAACGGCTATACCATAGTGGTCGCTCACAACCGGTGCATTTCCCCCATCAAAGGATACGAATGACATCTTCACTTCCAACTCCTTGCTAGCAAAGATGTGGTCCACCTTTAAGGCATCTTCATTGCCCTCCCAGCCATCAATATCCGCAACGATAGTGTGATCTCCCTGCGAATGGACGGCCGTTTCGTGACAATCATGCAGGCCCAAAGAACTCTCCAAAATCAAACGATAACCATCGCTATGAGTCGGAGCGTTGAAGTCTCCCATCAACAATAATGGCGTAGAAAATCCTTGAAGATAGTGCTCCAATCGCTGCCATTCTGGTTCAAATCCTCGCCCCTCCCAAGAAAGGTGGAGACTCGTCACCGTAACCGGGACACCGTCCAACTCCATTTGAGCGACTAGGACACGCCGCGTATGAAAATTGGTCTCATCATCAAAATCCGAAACCAGTATATCCTGTGCCTCAAAAGGAGTCTTGGATAAAATCACCACACCTTCGTGAAAATCTTGGTAACCAATGTGGTTATAGGCCCATGACCAGTAATAATTGCGGCCATGGTTTCTCAGATAATTGACCAAGTACAGGGCGTAGTTGTCTTCATGAATCGGCGGCGTCTCTGCTATCGGAATATAATTTTGCAACTCTTTTGCAACAGGACTCGTTCTTAGCTGATTGATTTCTTGCAGGCAGACAATGTCATAATCCATCTCGAGAATGTGCTCTGCTATGTCAAATAAGCGTTTTAGGGGAATGTCTTCCAACCAAGAATGAGCATTCAAGGTCAAACACTTTGCCATTTTTCTCTCCTTCTATCGTGTGATTTCCACCATCACTCCAAAATGATCGCTGATGACTGGAGATTCTTTCCCGTCAAAGACAACTATTGATTTCTTGATGGGGAGGTCTAGGTTCGTAAATACATGGTCAACCTTTAGCAGCTGTTGATTACCTTCCCAACCATCAATATCCGCTTGAATAGTATGGTCTCCCACCACTTCCTCGGCCGCTACATGACTGTCTCGAAGAGACAAGAGGCTGTCCATTATCCTTTTATAACCTTGATTACCTTGTGGATTGTTAAAATCTCCCATAAGGATGACGGGGAGCTTTTGTGCCACTAAAACGCCTTCTAGGCGGCCCCATTCTTCCTGGAAGCCTTTATCCCACCAAGATAGATGCAGACTTGCCACCTGCACTTTTTTACCTTCTAAAATAGTCTCTGCAACCAAGGCTCTCCTAGTGTGGTAATCGTACTCATCGTCCGCATTCGAAACGAGAACTGCCTGTGGAGCCAGCTCTGCTTTCGCCAAGATAGCTACGCCCTCATGGTAACGATCGTAGCCGATATGATTATAGGCCCAGGACCAATTATAGTCTCTACCATACTCCTTCAAACGACGCACCAAGTTCAAAGCATAGTGGTCTTCGTGGATAGCAGGGCTTCCTTTGATTTCACAATAACCATCGAGCTGCGGAGCTAGGGCAGAATGAATTTCTTGATTGACCTCCTGTAGGCAAATGATATCATAGTCTTCTTTGACAATGGCCTGAGCCAATTGCTCAAGTTTTTCCAGCGGATTTTCTTCCATCCACGAATGCGTATTGATTGTTACTAATTTTGCCATAGACCTCTCCTTCTAAATAAGGAAGTGGGACCAAGTTCTCTGACTTCGTCCCAACTTTCTTATATGTTACAAGCTAACTTTTGCCACTGTTGTATGAATGGTTTGTTGACCTGTTTGTTCGAGTGTGACAGATTCGATCTCCATCATATTTGTAAAGACGACAATCACACTGGTTTCTTTTCCAGCTTGACGAATAGCATCCAAGTCTGCTACTACTGCCAAGTCTCCTGCTTGCACTTTTTGACCTTCCGCAATGTGCACTTCAAACGGATGCCCCTCAAGAGATACCGTATCTAAGCCAATATGTACCAAGACCTCCAGACCACTGTCTGTGACCATTCCAAAAGCATGTTTGGTTGGGAAAATCGTTGTAATGGTACCAGCAACAGGCACGACAATCTGTCCATCTGTTGGCTCAACTGCGAAGCCATCTCCCATCATTTTTTCTGAGAAGACTGGGTCTTTGACAACTGATAATTCTTCTACCAACCCATTTGCAACAGTCTGAATCTCTTCTGTAATTCCCTTAAAAGCTTCTGCAGGAACTGCTGTAATTGGCTCACCAGTTTCGACATTCACGATTGGAATAACGGTACCTGAATCCAATAAATCTTGGATATCTGACTTCAGTACATCTGCTTTTGGACCATAAATGGCTTGTACACCATTGCCTTTTGTTACCAAGCCCATGGCACCGGCTTTTTTCCATGCGGACTCTGTACCAACCTTGGCAGCATCTCCGACAGTTACACGCAAACGTGTCATACATGCATCCACATCAACGATATTTTCACGACCCCCAAGAAGGTTAATGATTTGGACAACTTGTGAGTTACTATCTGCAGTTGCTGCTGAGCTAGCTGCTGCAACTTCTCCACCTTCACCGTCATCATAGTTACCATTTCGACCTGCAGTTGCCAGGTTGAGTTTTTTAATCATGAAATCTGCGATAAAGTACATTGCGACAGCAAAGCCTAGACAGACAAGGACAAAGAAGACAAGGTCCATTCCCAAACCGGCTTTAATCGCAATCGGTGTACGTGTCAATAATTCAATATTCCCAAATGAGTGCAAACGAAGGTGAACGATATCTGCCATTGCAAAGGCACATCCTTGCACCACCGCATAGACAATGTAAAGCGGCATCGCTGCAAACATAAACATGTATTCGATTGGTTCTGTAACACCTGTCAAGAAGACGGCAGCTGCTGCAGAAACAAACATTGATTTGTATTTTTTCTTTTTGTCAGGGTCAACATTGCGGTACATCGCCAAGGTCAATCCCATCAAGATAGCTGATGAACCGATCATTTGTCCCACTTTGAAACGAGCTGGTGTGACATTTGCCAACAAATCATTATAGGCTGTCATATTTCCAGCGTCTTTGAAATTCATCAAGTCTGTTACCCATGCCAACCAGAGTGGGTCTTGACCAAATACTTGTGTACCTGCTTGAGCACCCGTCATGATTTCATAGGTACCACCCAAGGAAGTGTAGTTCATCGGAATGGTCAACATATGGTGAAGGCCGAATGGCAAGAGCAAGCGCTCCAAAGTACCATAGAGGAAGGGTGCCAAGATAGGCGCTGTATCTTGTGAGCTGGCAATCCACATACCAAAGCCATTGATTCCTGACTGAATAACTGGCCAGATGATAGAAAGGATAACCGCCACAACCGCTGAACGGAAGATAACAACAAATGGCACAAAGCGTTTGCCGTTAAAGAAAGTCAAGGCATCTGGAAGTTTACGGTAATTGTAGTATTTATTGTAAGCTGTAGCACCGACAAATCCGGCGATAATCCCTACAAATACCCCCATATTCAAGGCTGGTTGCCCTAAAATAGTGACAAAGTAATCGGATACCTTAATGGTTGCCCCAAAAACAGTCCGAACGGTAGCTTCTTTATCCGCCACCATTGCAGAATTGACACCAAAAAAGTTACCTGTAATCAGATTGAGCAAAATAAAGGAAATACCGGCTGCAAAGGCTCCTCCAGCACGATCCTTCGCCCAGCTACCACCGATAGCAAGAGCAAAGAGTAGGTGGAGATTTCCAATAATTCCCCAACCGATTTGAGCAATCACATTGGCTACAAGCGCCAAGATATGATTTGATGGGGCCAACAATGGAAGTGAGTTCCCAATTGAAACCATCAGACCCGCGGCTGGCATTACCGCGATAACAACCATCAATGCTTTTCCGAATTTTTGCCAAAATTCGAAGCTGAACAATTGCTTGATATTTTTCATATCTTTCTCCTTTTACGTTCTGTGCAAACGTTTGCTTTATTTTTACTAATATTATATACCATAAAAACTGGAATGTAAACCCTTTCTTTTTGATTTTTATAAGTTTTTATGACTTTTTTTCATTTTCATCGCGATGCAGAAAAAGTGTGATTGCCTGACCACTCTCCAAACACATACAAAAAAGATTGAGGGAATACCTCAATCTTTTTTGTAATGACTAATCGTCCTGACGTTTCTTGACAAGCCCAATTCCTGCAAGAAGAGTTGCGACTCCAAGAGCTGTAAGGGCCGTACTACTCTTATCGCCTGTACTTGGAAGAGACTGTTCTTGTTTCGTTGGCTGTACGGATTCTGCTTGAGCTTTTGGTGCAGCCGTATCATCAGCTTTTCCAGTCGACAAGTTTGTCACGTTTTTAACCTCGTCTTTATCTTCTGGTACATTTGGTGCTGGCGCTGGCTTGGCTGATTTTCCGTTCTGATCAGCAGGAGCTGGAGCGACTTTAGCCATTCGAATAATGGTTGCTGTCAAGGCATCTAAGGTAATACCATCAGCCGTAAAGTGGACGCCTTCTGGATTGCTAATGGCAGTAATACCTGCTTCTTTGCCATCAGCTAAGACCTCTCCTTTTAGAAGGGCTTTGAAAGCATCTCCCAAAGCAATGGTTCTTGACTTGGCGTCAGCATTGACCAAGACAGCATAGATATCGCCATTGCTTGCAGTGACTTGGTAGCCAATCACCAAATCTTTTTCAGCAACACCATTCTCGCCTGGGACGGTAATCAATGTCACAGAAGCATCGACCGCATCCTTACTTCCTAGACGGAAGGCATCTGTCGAGCGACGTAAGGCAATCAATCCTTTTGTATAGGCTTGGCTGCGGGTATTTTCTGGATAACGTTCTGCATTGGTTGCTTTTGTCCAGTCAAAGTGGTTGATGGCATCTGTTGAATCATAAGAATCATGAATGAAATAAGGGTATTCAAATGGTGTGCCATCTTCATTAGTCAAGAAGTGTGATTTATTTGGTACCTTATCATCAGCAACCTTGCCCTTGTAAGCCGGATCTCTGAACTGTTTGGTACGACCGTATTCTTGTCCTGAATGGATAAACGGTGTTCCTTGTGCAGTCAAGACCAGCAAGTTTCCAAGACGAAGACGACGGTGGATTTCAGCATTATTTGCCGCAAGGGCTGGGTCTTTTTTGATGGACTGAGCGATGATGTCAAACAAGGTCAAATTATCATGGGCTGCAATGTACTGAATCACATCACCTGGATCATCTGCGGTAAAGTTGGTTGGCTGCGCTTTGATATTCTTAAAGACAGAAAGCACATCACGCGCTCCACCTGTGATAAAGGCTGGTGAGCCTTCATTTGGATAGCCAGATTTCAAGGTATTTCGCATGTCATCAGAGAAGGACGCAACCGTATCAGTCTTGGACATCCAGGACTGGTCTGCTGGTTGCTCAGGCATGTTTTCATCGCCTTGGTAAGTCACCCAACCCTCACCTAACATAATCACTTTAGGGTTAATGGCTTTTGCTTCATTGAAGGCTTTTTCAATAGCCGCTGCATCATGGTCACCCATCATGTCAAATCGGAAACCATCAACCTTGTAGTTTTCCACCAAGTATTTAATCGAATCAACCAAAACACGACGGCTCATGTAGTGAGTGGTTCCAAGGCGGCCACCACCAAATGATGTCCGAGGAGTACCATCAGCATCCATAAAATGGTAATAGTTTGGCTCAAGATTTTCAAAAATATCAACATTAGCCGTGTGGTTGTACACCACATCCAACATCACACCCATACCACGTTTGTGAATTTCATTCACCAAGTTTTTAAACTCTTCAATGCGTTTTGCAGGATCTGTCGGATCGGTTGAGTACATACCTGTCAAGGCAAAGTAGTTTTGTGGGTCATAACCCCAGTTGTAGTTGGTATTGCTTGAGCTGTAGGTTGACAAGCGTTCTTTATTGGCCAATTCATTGACGAAGTAATAGCTCATGACTGGGAGCAACTGCACATGCGTGATACCCAAATCTTTCAAGTAATCCAGGCGCTCTACAAATGAAGCAAAGGTTCCGAACTGATTGTTGAGTTCAGCTGAAATGGCTTCGTCTGACGTGAAGTCGCGCACATGCGCTTCATAGATGACTGCATCTTCACGTTTGGTGAAACCTTTGATATTAGCAAAACCAAGATTCTGCTCACCAATCGCTGCCACATCAACGATAGCGGCTTTAGCCACCTTGTAAGATGGTCCTTTATCAGCAAGACTGCTATTCCAAGCTGCTAATGACTTCGCATAAGGGTCTAAGACCAGAACAGACTGATCTCCGCGCGTAATTTCATAGTGGTAGTAATAGCCACGGAAATCAGGAATATTTAAAGCAGTTGTTGCTGATAGCGTTGTTGTCCATTCACCCTGGGTTCCTTTGGTCATAGCGACCTTACCAACTACTTTAGTTTGGTCTTGTTTGTCGTAAAGAACAACAGAAACGGCGTCTGCACTCGGTGACCAGAGGGTCATATCAACCTTGGCACCTGCTTCTTTGACACGAGCACCTAGTTCACCATCATAGGCGTATAAACTGTCCTTGTACTGCCAGTTTGCGCGTGCCTGCACAGCATCTTTTTGATAGGTGACGGTAAATGGCCCTGACGCTTGGTCGAATTGTCCAGTAATGGTCACTTTATTTCCTTTTTCGTCTACTGTTACATCTGTAATTGGCTGTACTGTTTTATCCTTAGAAGTCACAGTCAAGTTTTTCAAAATGGTCTCCTTATCGGTATCTGAGAGTGTTGTAAAGCTTGCTTCAATGGTCGTTGGACTTACTTGTTGAGCACTTGTAATGCGAACATTGTTGACATAGTAGGGATTGGTATAGATGGTTGAATCATCGTCTCGCACAAACAGTTGCGTGTGGTTTTTCAAGTCTTTAAATACGTAATCTTTTGGTTGTACCTTGACTGCATCTCCTGTCTTGCTTTCATCCAGAATCAAAAAGCCTAGTTCTTTTAAGTCTGCGAGTTTGACATCTAGGTATGCGCCATATTGCCCAACACCTTTAAAGTTGACACCATCTGGCCAGTTACCTTGTTGCTTGGCAATCGATGAATCCGCACTTCCCCACAACCACAAGGATTTTGTAGCATAATCTTTATCGCTACGTAAGTAATTGATACGGATACTGCCTTCTGCAAGCGGCTCATAATAGGAGACTTTCTTATTATCCTCAACCCAGACTTCATTGGTCTGTTGATTGAGCAATTCGACAAAGTTATCACCCGTCAAATTATCGCCCTTGGTGTTGTTAATCAAGAAGCCTACTTTTGAGCGTGCTCCTGTTTTTAACTTGACATCAAGGTAGTAGCCATAGTCATCTTTTTTAGCTGCTGCAAGGCTCGTCGCACCATTTGGCCAACTACCGACCTTATCTGAAGGTGTTTCCACATCTTCCCATGTCCATAATCCGAGTGATGACAGCTCTCCATCAGGCAAAGTCTTAAAATGCATCCGAAGGGTATTCTCAGCGATAGGATCTGCTGTTTTCGATGTTGCTACTGACGTTTCTGCTGCTGTAGCAGCTGCTTTATCTGCTGTTGTTGCTTCGCTTGGTTGGGCAACTACTGCCTCTTCAGGGCTTGTAGTTGGTGTTTCTGTTGTGGCAGAAGATGGCTCATTCTCCTTAGTTTGTTGAGCTGGAACTGGCTCAGATGCCGTTGCTGGAGCCGCATCTTCCTCTGGTTTTACTGATTCGGCTGTTGGCGCATTCGGAGAGTTTGTTGCTGCGGGTTGTGTGGTGGGCACAGATTCCTCTACGACCGACTCTACTGAAACAGAGGGCTGTTCTGTCGGTGCTGGAGCTACGGTTTCAGGTGTATCTGTCGATGTCGTAGCTGGTTGTACAAGCTCAGTTGTTGCCCCTGTCTCTTCAGCTAACACATGCGTTTGCACACTTCCTAGCCCTAAAAATAAGGCTGTCGCAATAGTCACAGATGCGGCACCTACTTTTAATTTACGGATACCAAAGTACTGACGACGTTCAGGCTGTACCCCTTGTTGGTGATTGAATCCTTTCATATATTCCTCCAAAATAATAGTATTGAAATCGTTTTCATAATCATTATACAAAATCAAACACATTGACGCAAACGTTTTCTTGAATTCTAAGAATATAAAAATGAACTATTCGGGCTTTTATTATCTAAAAATATAGAAAAATGAAGACCGAACTGGTTGGCTAAATACCAGAATGTCAGCCGATTTTACCATCTGCTAATGCTTGCTCAATACAATTTTTTCATCGCTTATAAAAACAAAAAAAGCCGGATGCAGCCATCCAACTTCCTCACGATACCAGCGTCCATCTTTCAAACTATAAACTCAGATGTGGGTATCAATATTTTCTAAAGCGCTTGTAGCGATCCAACAACAGCTCCTCTACTGACTGGTTTTTCAGATGAGCTAATTCGGCAATCAATTCTTCTTTTATCGCTGCAGCAACTTCCCGAGCAAATTTACCATGTTCAGGAATAATTTTGTCAACGATATCCAATTTCAACAACTCATAAGAAGTGATTTTCATCAACTCGGCTGCTTCCATGGCTCGACTGCCATCCTTCCAGAGAATAGAGGCGAAACCCTCCGGACTCAACACAGCATAAATAGAGTGTTCCAGTATCCAAACGCGATCAGCAACCGCCAGAGCCAGTGCGCCGCCAGAGCCTCCCTCACCGATAATAATAGCAATAATCGGCACTTTGAGGTCACTCATTTCCATCAGATTACGGGCAATGGCTTCTCCCTGACCACGCTCCTCGGCACCAACACCTGGATAGGCACCGGCTGTATTGATAAAGGTAATAACTGGACGACCAAATTTTTCAGCCTGCTTCATGAGTCGCAAGGCTTTTCGATAGCCTTCTGGATGCGGTTGACCAAAATTTCGATTGAGATTATCCTGTAGATTTTTCCCTTTTTGGATGCCAACAACGGTCACCGGACTACCGCCAAGGAGGCCTACACCACCAACCACAGCACCATCATCCCGAAAATGACGGTCTCCGTGCAATTCGATAAAGTCATCTAAGATATGTTCTGCATAATCCAAGGCAGTCCAACGCCCCTGATCACGGGCTTGACGAATTATATTGACAATATCACTCATAAGCACCTCCGTGTATTCTTAATAAACCAGCAATCGTCTGGCGCAACTCCTGCCGCTTGACAATAGCATCCACAAAGCCGTGTTCCAACAAAAACTCAGCCTTCTGGAAATTATCTGGCAAATTTTCTCGAACGGTATTTTCAATTACACGACGGCCTGCAAAGCCGACCAAGGTCTGGGGCTCTGCCAAGATGATGTCTCCTTCCATAGCAAAAGAAGCTGTAACCCCACCCGTCGTCGGATCGGTCAAAACGGTCAGATAAAAGAGTCCCGCATTGGAATGTTGCTTTACAGCAGCTGAAATTTTCGCCATCTGCATGAGACTCATAATCCCTTCCTGCATGCGTGCCCCACCCGAAGCGGTAAACAAGACCACAGGAAGTCGCTCTTGGGTCGCAAGTTCAAACAGACGCGTAATCTTCTCACCGACCACTGTCCCCATGGAAGCCATGATAAAGTTGGCATCCATGACCCCGATCGCTACTTTTTGTCCATCAATCTTAGCCAGACCCGTCAAAACAGCTTCATCTAGACCCGTTTTTTCCTGAGTTGCTTGCAATTTTTCCATATAACCGGGAAAATTCAATGGATTTTTAGTCCGGATACCCGTAAATAACTCCTCAAAGCTATCCTTGTCCACAATCAAATCCATCCGCTCATAAGCCGAGATACGGAAGGTATAGCTACAAGCAGGGCAGGCCTTGGCTGCTCCAAAATCCCTTTGGTAGACTGTCTTTTTACAGCCTGGACATTTGATAAATAGCTCGTCTGGTACTTCTGGCTTTGCTTGCGGACCAGCTTGGATCGTTGAACGATTCGGATTGATACGGATATACTTATCCTTTCTCGAAAACAAGGCCATGATTTCTCCTTTATTCTTCTAATTTGTTACGGTAATTTGGAAGAAATTCTTCCATCAAGTAGGCTGTATCATAATCTCCAGCCACCACACGCTTATCTGAAATCAATTCCCACTGGAAGTCAACATTGGTCGTAACTCCCTCAATTTCCAATTCATAGAGGGCGCGTTGCATTTTCATCAAGGCTTCAAAGCGATTTTCCCCGTGAACGATGACCTTGGCAATCATAGAGTCATAAAAAGGCGGAATCGTATAGCCGGTATACATAGCCGAGTCAACCCGCACTCCAACACCACCAGCCGGCAAGAATAACCCCTTAATCTTACCCGGACTAGGTGCGAAGTTAAAGGCTGGATTCTCCGCGTTGATACGGCACTCGATGGCATGTCCTGTGATGACAATATCCTCCTGCGATACACTCAACTTCTCGCCAGCAGCAATTTTGATTTGCTCTTTAACAATATCCACTCCCGTGACAAATTCGGTGACAGGGTGCTCTACTTGGACACGGGTATTCATTTCCATGAAGTAAAATTCACCCTTTTCTTCGTCCAATAAAAACTCAATGGTCCCAGCATTTTCATAAGAAACAGCCTCAGCCGCCCGAACAGCTGCTTGACCAATCTTGTCTCGCATCGTTTGCCCAATCGCAATCGATGGTGCTTCTTCCAAAACCTTTTGATTATTCCGCTGGAGTGAGCAATCGCGCTCTCCCAAGTGAATAACCCGCCCATGCTGGTCAGCCAATATCTGCACCTCAATGTGGCGTGCAGGATAGACAACTCGTTCCAAATACATAGCCCCATTGCCAAATGCAGCTTGGGCTTCTTGTGAAGCGGACTCGAAGGCTGGTCGCAAATCTTCAGGAGCCGTTACCTTACGAATTCCCTTTCCTCCACCACCCGCAGAAGCTTTCAGCATGACCGGATAGCCAATCTCTTCAGCGATTTTCAAGGCTTGGTCTGCCGTATAAACTTCTCCATCAGAGCCCGGGATAACAGGCACACCCGCACCAATCATCTCTGCACGCGCATTGATCTTGTCGCCCATGGTGTCCATGACCTTGCCTGACGGTCCGATAAATTTAATCCCAACTTCTTCACACAAGGTCGCAAACTTGGAATTTTCACTCAAGAAACCAAATCCCGGATGAATGGCTTCCGCCCCTGTCACAACCGCTGCAGAAATAATCTGCTGCATATTGAGATAGGAATCTGTTGAACGAGCCGGACCAACACAGATAGCCTCATCCGCCAAAATCGTATGCAAGGCTTCCTTGTCTGCTTCTGAGTAAACCGCCACCGTCGCAATTCCTAATTCCCGAGCAGCACGAATAATGCGCACTGCAATTTCACCACGGTTGGCAATCAAAATTTTACGAAACATGGCTGATTTTCTCCTTTTCTAATTTCCAATGGCAAAAGTCAAGGTCCCAGAAGCGGCTAACTTGCCATCCACTTCTGCTTTGGCTTCGACCACTGCAATCGTCCCACGACGCTTGACAAATTTAGCCGTCATGATGAGCTGGTCTCCTGGAACAACTTGTTTTTTGAATTTAACCTTGTCCATGCCCGCATAGAAAACCAACTTGCCCTTGTTTTCATCCTTGGATAATTCCAAGATACCAGCCGTCTGTGCCAAGGCTTCCATAATCAAAACACCTGGCATGACTGGATATTCTGGAAAATGTCCATTGAAAAAGGGTTCGTTAATGGTCACATTTTTAAGGGCAACAATCTCATCGTCCGACACTTCCAAGACACGGTCGACCAAGAGCATGGGATAGCGATGGGGCAGAGCTTCTTTAATCTTTGTAATATCAATCATTTGATGCGTACCAATCCTTGTCCAAATTCAACCACAGCTTCGTTGGCGACAACAATTTCTGTCACGACACCGTCACGAGGTGCTGGCACTTCATTCATGACTTTCATTGCTTCAATGATAAGCAAGGTTTGTCCTTTTTTAACCGTATCGCCCACAGACACGAAAGCTGCTTGGTCTGGAGATGGAGAAAGGTAGGCCACCCCGACTAACGGACTATCGACAAGTTCTCCTTCTGCAGCAAATGGTGTGTTTTCCTCCGCAGCTGCTACTGGTGGAACTGGTGCACTTGCAACGGAAACTTCTTGAACTGGAGTAGGTGTGACAACTTTTTCTGGAACAAGAGCTGGTCCATGTTCATTTTTGCTGAAGGTCAACTCCCCTTCTGCATTTCGATAGGAAAATTCTCGCAAAGATGAGCCATCAAACTGACTCATCAAGTCTTTCACTTCTGAAATATTCATCTAGTCCTCCCAGCGCTTAAAGGCAACAACCGCATTGTGCCCACCAAAACCAAAGGTATTTGAAATGGCATAACGAATATCCATGTCGCGACCTTGGCCCATGATAATATCTGCCTCAATATCGTCTGATAATTCCTGGGTCCCAGCTGTCATCGGTGCATAGGAATGACGGATTGCTTCAATCGTTGCCACAGCCTCAATCGCACCTGCTGCCCCCAACAAATGTCCTGTAAAGGATTTTGTAGAAGATACTGGCGTTTCAGTCCCAAATACCGATACAATCGCTTGGCTTTCACCTTTTTCATTGGCCGGTGTAGACGTTCCATGTGCATTGATATAATCCACATCTTCTGGAGTAATGCCTGCTTCTGATACTGCTAATTTCATAGCCTTGATCGCACCCAATCCTTCTGGATGTGGGGAAGTCATATGATAGGCATCACAGGTATTTCCATAGCCCACGATTTCGGCTAGAATTGTCGCACCACGTTTCTGTGCATGCTCCAAACTTTCCAAGACCAGTACTGCAGAACCTTCACCCATGATAAAGCCATTTCTATCTTTGTCAAATGGGATTGATGAACGAGCTGGGTCCTCTGTCGTAGACAAGGCTGTCAATGCCTGGAATCCACCAATTGCAAAGGGCGTAATGGCCGCTTCTGCCCCACCCGCTAGCATCACATCTTGAAAACCAAACTTGATTTCACGGAAAGCTTCACCAAGTGCATCGTTAGAAGAAGCACAGGCTGTGATAACACATTTACATGTACCGTTAGCACCGACGGCCATGGCAATATTTCCAGCCGCCATATTGGGCAAGGCCTTAGGAAGGGCCATCGGACGAATACGTTTTGGACCTTTTTCATTCATACGAGCAACTTGCTCTTCAATTTCCAAAATCCCGCCGATACCAGTCGATAAAATCACTCCGAAACGGTCATGGTCCACTTGCTCCGTATCCAGACCCGCATTGGCAACAGCTTCACGCGCTGCATAGAGTGCATACAGCGAGTAGTTATCATAGCGGTTGCTATCTTTTTTTACAAAGTATTTGTCAAAAGGAAAATCCTTCAACTCTGCTGCATTACGAACATTATACTCACTTGTGTCAAATTTTGTAATTGGACCAATTCCAATCTTACCTGTCGCAAGACTCTCCCAAAATGTTTCTGGTGTATGTCCAATTGGTGATGTCACACCATATCCTGTTACCACAACTCGATTCGCCTGTGTCATACTCTTCTCCTCTGCTTTTTACTTTTCCTACATGGAAATTCCGCCATCAATGGCAATAACTTGTCCTGTCAGATATTCTTGACGAGCTAGAAAGGCTGCAACCTCTGCAACCTCATCCGGTTGACCAAAACGCTTCATCGGGATTTGCCCCGTCATCGCCTCTTTGATTTTATCTGACAATACAGCTGTCATATCTGATTCCACAAAACCTGGGGCAATCACATTGACCCGCACATTTCGTCCAGCAACCTCACGCGCCAAGGACTTAGAAAATCCAATCAACCCTGCCTTAGAAGCCGCATAATTGGCCTGGCCTGCATTCCCAATCAAGCCCACCACACTGGATACATTGATAATGGCTCCTTCGCGTGCCTTTGTCATCGGCTTCAAAACCGCCTGCGACATATTAAATGCACCTGTCAGATTCACTTTCAATACCGATTCAAAATCTTCTTCTGTCATTCGCAACATCATGCCATCTTTTGTGATACCAGCGTTGTTGACCAAGATATCTACTGACCCCAAAGCCTCGATCGCTTCTGCCACCATACGCTTGGCATCGGCACTACTTGAAATATCTCCTGAAATCCCAACAACCTTAACGCCGTAGTCAGCAAATTGCCCAAGCAAATCTTCTGACAAGGCAGAGCGACCATTTAGAACGACATTAGCACCGAGACTCGCAAATTTGTGAGCAATCGCTAGACCTATTCCACGACTTGACCCCGTTACAAATACATTTTTATTCTTAATTTCCATTCCATCCTCCTAAAAGAGTTTCAAAACTTGCCACATCATCCACTTGATAAACTGGCAACGTTTTGTCAATTTTTTTAATAAAACCAGATAATACCTTCCCAGGTCCAACCTCTACAAATTGCTCGATACCGAGTTCTTTCAAGCAAGCAATCGACTCGTAAAAGCGCACAGGCTCCATCACTTGACGGGCCAACAAATCAGCAATTTGATTGCCTTCCATGACTTCTGCCTCCGTATTGCCAACTAGAGGAACCCGAAAGTCTGCAAAGTGAATACTAGCTAATTCCTCTGCCAATTGCTGGCTAGCTGGTGCAAGCAAAGCAGTGTGGAAGGGGCCTGATACATTGAGAGGAATCAGTCGCTTGACTCCGGCCTCCTTCAATAATCTCACCGCTTCATCGACAGCTTCTACTTGACCACCAATCACAATCTGTGTAGGGGTATTATAATTTGCAGGGCTAACAACACCTAGATTCGATGCTTCTTGACAAACTTGTTCAATCAAGGCTACATCTGCATTGAGCACTGCAACCATTTTTCCGCTACCTGTGGGAGCGGCTTCTTCCATAAAAGCACCGCGTTTAGCAACTAAGACCAAGGCTGTCTCAAAGTCCAAAGCTCCTGCAGCCACCAAAGCCGAATACTCTCCAAGCGACAAGCCCGCCACAGCATCAGGCTCAATCCCATGTTCTAGCAACAAGCGATAAATAGCCACCGATGTCGTCAAAATAGCTGGCTGAGTATAGCGAGTTTGATTTAATTTATCCTCCTCCAGGTCAATCAAGTCACGAACATCATAACCCAATATCTGGCTAGCTTGGTCAAACGTCTCTTTCACAACTGAGAATTTTTCATATAAATCACGCGCCATCCCCACAGTTTGCGCACCTTGACCAGCAAATAAAAAAGCAGTTTTTGTCATCTTAGTCTCCCACTGATGCCCAACGAGCTACTTCTTGACGAATGACCTCTGCCGCACCGTGATAAATATCTTTCAAAATTTCTTCACAGGTTTCTTCTGCGCGAACAAGCCCTGCGATCTGTCCCGCCATAACAGAACCATTTTCTACATCACCGTCCACAACCGCATTGCGAAGAGCTCCTGCTCCTAAGACTTCAATGTCTTCTGCCGACTTTTCACCACGTAAAAAATCTTTTTCCGCAGCTGTATAAGCAGATGACAATTTATTTTTCAAAGCACGGACAGGATGCCCTACGATAGAGGCCGATACCACTGTATCAATATCCTTGGCTTTCAAGATCTTCGCCTTGAAATTTGGATGCGCATTGGATTCCTTAGCAACTACAAAACGTGTTCCTACTTGGACAGCTTCAGCTCCCAACATAAATCCAGCGGCCGCACCACGGCCATCTGCGATTCCTCCAGCAGCAATAACTGGAATAGACACCGCATCAACGACCTGACGAACCAAGGTCATCGTCGTCAATTTCCCTATGTGCCCTCCAGCTTCCATACCTTCTGCAATCACCGCATCTGCACCCAGTTTTTCCATTCGTTTTGCCAATGCCACACTCGGAACCACTGGGATGACTGTAATTCCCGCCTGATGGAAACGTTCCATATACTTGCCCGGATTACCCGCACCAGTCGTTACGACCTTGACACCTTCTTCGATGACCAAGTCGACGATATCATCTGCAAATGGAGATAAAAGCATGATATTCACACCAAAAGGCTGATCTGTTATCGATTTGACTTTATCAATGTTGGCTTTGACAACCTCTTTAGGAGCGTTTCCTCCACCAATGATTCCCAAGCCACCTGCATTTGATACTGCACCAGCCAAGTCCCCATCCGCGACCCAGGCCATACCGCCTTGAAAAATCGGGTATTTGATTTTCAATAATTCTGTAATTTTTGTTTGCATCCTATCCTCATTTCATTTGCTTAGATAATACTTTGATGTTCAAAACATTACCTAAACAAGAGGGAGGTGACTCCCTCCACTCAGTCTATATAATTTGATATATAAAATTTTTGAATATCAAACTATTTTTGCCAAATAAAATGCTATATCATAGCATTTTAGATTTATTTTGTTTGTTCTTCAACGTAGTTAACCAAATCAGCAACTGTGTTCAAACCATCTTCAGATTCGATTTGAATGTCAAATGCATCTTCAATTTCTGAGATAACTTGGAACAAGTCCAATGAATCTGCATCCAAATCTTCAAAAGTTGTTGTCAATTGAACTTCTTCTGCATCCTTACCAAGTTCTTCTACGATGATTGCTTGTACTTTCTCAAATACTGACATGTTGTGTCTCCTTTTATATAAAAAAATTTTTTAATAACTGTAAAGACAGTTCATTAACTAAAGTTTGAGTAGGATGGCTCCCCATGTAAGGCCACCGCCAAATCCGCTTAACAGCACGGTTTGCCCACCATCCAATTGCAAGGTTCCATTTTCCACCAATTCAGATAGTAAAATAGGAATTGTGGCTGCGCTAGTATTGCCATAATTGGCCAAATTCGTCGAAAATTTTTGAGGGTCAACCTTCAATTTTCGAGCGATTTTTTCCAAAATTCGAACATTGGCTTGGTGGAGCAGGAAGTAATCCACCTGTTCCGCTGAAAATCCTTGTTTGTCTAGCAAGGCAGCAATTGTTTGTGGCACATCTCGCACCGCAAAATCAAAGATTGCTCGGCCATTCATTTTCAGGTGAGGATTGCCTTCTTCCCTAGTAGAAAAGGGAGAAGTTAGCCCTTGTTGACCCGATGTCAATCCCTGACCTCTTGCTCCGTCTGTCCGCAGAATTTCAGCTAAAAACTGTTTTTGTGAACCAGCTTCTAGCAATACACCGCCCGCACCATCTCCAAACAATACAGCTGTGGTACGATCTGTCCAGTCCACTGTTTTTGACAATACTTCTGCACCAATCACTATCCCTTTTTGATAGGTGCCCGATGCGATCAGTTTTTCTGCCATTGAAAGGGCAAATACAAATCCTGAACAAGCCGCGGAAAGATCAAAGGCAAATGCCCGACTGGCACCAATATTGGCTTGAACCAAGGCAGCAGTTGATGGCATATTGCCATCTGGGGTAATGGTGGCTACTAAGATAAAATCAATATCCTCCGCAGCACTACCACTCTTAGCAAGGAGTTGCTCCGCAACCTTGGTTGCCAAGTCACTCGTTTGCTCTGTTATGACAATTCGGCGCTCTCGGATACCAGTCCGACTGACAATCCAATCATCGCTGGTATCCATGATCTGCGCCAAATCATCGTTGGTTACAATCTGTTCTGGCAGATAATGTGCAACCTGACTAATTTTTGCATAAGTCATTACTTCAAATCCTCTAAGAAATCGTAAAGATTACGCAACCCTCTTTTCATAGCCTGAAACTCTATCTCACTCATACCACTGGTAATCTTCTTCACCATTTCATTGTGAAAACGTTGGTGAAGACGATAAACCAAGCGGCCTTTCTTGGTCAGATAGAGGTGAACAACTCTTCGGTCCTTTGTCGATCGAACTCGTTCGATATAACCTTTTCGCTCAAGATTATTCAGACTAGTCGTAACCGTCCCCAATGTCACCATCAAGGCGCGGGATACGTCACTTGGTGTCGCATCTTTCTTGTCCCCAATGACATCAATGGTATGAACTTCTTTGATTGACACGTCGTTAAATCGACTGCTACGAAGAGTTGCTTCTTCTATGATTAAGACGTTATTAAAGACTGATGTTAGGTATTCATTAATCTTCTGGTCTTCCAAAATAAGCACCTCCTGTATTTTTGCAAACAAAGTATACACCAATACCATTTGATTGTCAAACTTTTTTACCCATCTAATTATTAGAACCCTTTAAACTGTGGACGTCTTCGTTCAGAATGAGCCAAGACGCCTTCTTTGAAGTCTTCCATAAAGGCCAACTCTTTCTGCAAGCGCAATTCAAGCGTACGATAGGCTTCCCATTCTTCAAATTGACTCTTCCACATCATTTCTTTAATGGCGCGATAAGAATTTGCCGACCCGCGCAATAATTTTTTGATGGTTTGTGTGACTGTCTTCTCTATTTTTTCAGATTCAACCGCCTTGTATACCAGGCCATACTCCTGAGCTTTTTCTGCTGATAAACCTTCGCCCGTCATCGCTAACTGGCTAGCACGATTGGCCCCAATAGCGCGCGATAAGAGGAAAAGTCCGCCAGCATCTGGCGCTAAACCAACCCCCACAAAAGCCTGAATGAACTTTGTCTTGAAAGATGAAATGACAAAATCAGCTGCAGCAGCCATATTGGCAGCTGCACCCGCTACGGCGCCATCAGTCACCATTAGCACGACCTTGGGTAGCTTTTTGATGGCAAATGAAATATCATTGACTAGCTCAGCAATCTGAACCAGTGATGAAATGTCATCGGCATCAACTGCTCGCTTCATTTCCACCAAATCGCCCCCAACTGAGAAAATAGAACCGTTGGCTTGAATTTTTAGGATGGAAACTGCTCCATCCTTCTCCACTAATGAGAGGACTTCTAGAATTTCTTGGCACATGGGAATATTGAATCCATTGGAAACTGAAGGTCGATTCAAGGTCAATGTCGCAATCTTGTCATTCACTTCGTACTCAATCGTTGAAAATGCCATACCTTCTCCTTTTGTTTGATAATTAAAACATTTGAAAGTCAAATTTTGACTATTGTAGCATATTTTTTCAAAAAATATACAAATCCTTGCAATTCTGAATGTGACATCGGATGAAAGCTCGGAATAATCAAAAAAATCATTAGCTGCTCGCTAACGATTCTCTTTTATATTTTCTATTACATGACTCAGGTTACGAACGAGGCGATTGGCCTGACTTTGGTCCATCCCAAGCTCTGTATCCTCAATCGCCCAGACCTCTAGTCCTGCACTGACAGCGGCCTGAATTCCTTTGGCGGAATCTTCGATTACCAAGACTTCGGATGCATCATAGGCAAGAAAAGCTTGAGCTTTTTGGTAAACAGCTGGATCTGGCTTATAGGCTGGACAGTCAGCCCCGGAAAAAACAGTCTTAAAATAAGGAGCAATTCCAGCTTCTTCAATAGCCATCTGAACGTATTCTTTCTCAGTATTTGAACCAATAACAAGATCCAAACCCATCTCTACCAAGGCCTTCAGACTTTCCCGCGTATCTGGGAAAATCAACTCCTTATAAGGAATGGGATGTTTTTCCTTATAGGCCGCATATTCCTGACTTAGCTGCTCAATATCCCAATCTACCGGGCTATCTTGTAAAATCAATTCCCAAACCTGGCCGGATTTTCCCCCTACAAAGATTGCTGGTGGCAAATGATCAATTGAAATCCCCTTGCTGGCAAAAAAAGCTCTGCGCCGTTGATGATAAAAATTCTCCGTATCAAATAAGACGCCATCCATATCAAAAATAATGCCCTTGTAAGTCATTGTAATCCTCCAGCAAACTTTCACTTTTACTTCCATTTTACCATAAAATAGGCTATAATTATAGCTTTTAATAGGTTTCTGATATGACTTGAAACTTTTAAGCTTACTGACAAGCTACCTATATTTTGCTATAATAATAAAAAGTTTAAAGGAGCTCTTATGAAAGTTACAAAATTTGGCGGTAGTTCACTGGCTTCCGCTGTCCAAGTACAAAAAGTTTTTTCAATCATCCAAGCTGATCCAGAACGTCGTTTTGTTGTCGTATCAGCTCCAGGAAAGCGCAATGCCGCTGACACCAAAGTAACCGATGCTCTGATTAAGTACTACAAAGAATACGTCGACGGAAAGGATGTGACAGCCAGCCAAGCATGGATCATCAAACGCTACCAAGATATGGTGGACGAGCTAGGTTTTCAAGCAAAATCCATGGCAAAAATCGCTCAGGATATTGAAGTCTTGGCGACTCTTCCAATTGAAGACAACGATTTCCTCTACGATACCTTTCTTGCCGCAGGAGAAAATAATAATGCTCGACTCATCGCAGAATATTTCACCCATGCTGGTCTTCCAGCCCGCTACATCCATCCAAAAGAAGCTGGGTTGATTGTCAGCTCTGAACCTGGAAATGCACGCATTTTACCATCCAGTTATGACCGGATTGAAAGTCTGCATGATGCTGAGGAAGTGTTGATTATCCCTGGATTTTTCGGTGTGACTGTTGACAATCAGATTTGTACTTTCTCCCGTGGCGGTTCAGACATTACCGGTTCTATTATTGCCGCTGGTGTGAAAGCGGATCTCTATGAGAACTTCACTGATGTTGACGGTATCTTTGCCGCTCACCCTGGCATCATCGACAATCCGCATTCAATCGAAGAATTGACCTATCGAGAAATGCGTGAATTGGCTTATGCTGGTTTTTCTGTCTTACACGATGAAGCCTTGTTGCCAGCTTATCGTGGAAAAATTCCCTTGGTCATTAAAAACACAAATAACCCTGACCACCCTGGCACTCGCATTGTTCTCAACCATACAAAAGAGGCTCAACCTGTAGTCGGAATTGCGGCAGACGATGACTTTGTCAGCATCAACATCTCCAAGTACCTCATGAACCGTGAGGTCGGTTTTGGGCGCAAGGTCCTTCAAGTTTTAGAAGAGCTCAATATTCGTTGGGAACACATGCCAACAGGAATTGACGACTTGTCCGTGGTGCTTCGCGGTCGGGAATTAACTCCTATTAAGGAAGAAGAGATTCTTCGCCAACTTAACCACAAACTAGAAGTAGATAAAGCCGAAATTGAACACGACCTTTCTATCATCATGATCGTTGGAGAAAAGATGAAGAGCCATGTCGGAGTTGCTGCGACTGCAACCCATGCCCTTTCTGAAAAACATGTCAACCTTGCCATGATTTCGCAGGGAGCAAGTGAAGTATCTGTCATGTTCGTCGTTAAAACAAGCGAGCGCGACGAAGCTCTTAAAGCTCTCTATGATGCATTTTTCAACGCAAACTAGACCATAAAAAGCTGAGAAGTACTTTTCTCAGCTTTTTATTTTTTATTTTTCAAAACGTTTGACACCATCGAGATAGGTAACTTTCAAATGTCCTTGATCGTCTACGAGGATGAAGTCAGCTGCTCGTCCTGGTAGAATTTGTCCACAAACATTGTCAATGCCTACCGATTTGGCAGGAGCCAAAGAGGCCATCCGTAGAGCATCTGGTAAGGAAACTAAGCCCCATTTCACTACATTTTCAACAGCCTGAACCAATTCTAGGATAGAACCTGCAAGATTGCCTGTCTCTTTCAAACGAGCTGTCCCATCTTTGACCACAACTTCAAACTCGCCCAGTCTAGATTCACCTTCACCTTGACCTCCTGCGCGCATACAATCTGTGATTAAAACTGTTTCTTCCGCGCCACGTGCCTTGAAAACAATGTCTGCCGCAGCAGGATGGACATGATGTCCATCACAAATGACTTCTGCAAAAACTTTATCTAGCTCAAGCGCTGCCCCAACCATACCCGGCTCACGATGATGTAGACCGCTCATTCCGTTGTAGACATGAACAAAGATGTTGGCACCTGCCTCTACCGCCGCCTTGGCTTGGTCAAATGTCGCATCACTATGGGCTAAAGCTGTATGGATGGACTTGCTATTTGCAAAATCAATAAATTCCTTCACGCCTTTACGCTCTGGAGCGATGGCAATTTTATTAACAAGGCCTCTGGACAAACTGTGCCACTTATCCAACCGTTCAATGACAGGATCGCTCATGTATTTTGGATTTTGAGCACCTTTGTACTTTTCAGTGAAAAATGGACCTTCTAGGAAAATACCCTGAATCTTGGCACCTTTTTCCTCACCAGCGTGAAGACCAATTGTCTCACAAACAGCATCCAAATTCTCTGTCGTATCTGTCAAAGTCGTTGGCAACCATGACGTAACGCCACAAGAAAGCAAGCCTTCTGAGATGACTTTAATTCCTTCAAAATCATTGTCCATAACATCGTGTGAGGCGTAGCCATGGATATGGGTATCAACCAATCCTGGAGCCAATATATATTGACTATAATCTTCAATCTCACCATCTGGCTTTTCTAGAAAAATCTCACCAAAGAGACCGTCTTCAGTTACTTCTAGATAAGCATTTTCTACTTCTTTTTCTGCCAAAATCACTGACTTCACATGGATATATCGCGACATGTCTTCCTCCTTTTTTGGTCTATACCGATATTTTCCTTCATTATACGCTTGAAAAGGGAGATTGTCAAGTTAGAAAAAGAGGCCCGTGGCCTCTTTTGTTTTAATCATATACTCTCGGAATACGGTCTGAAAGCAGACAGACCACCTCATAATTGATAGTTTGAAGATAATCCGCCCAATCCTGCGTCGTAATCTCCTGATCATTATCTTCCCCGATGAGAGTCACTCGCGTACCAATCGGATAAGAGCGAGGCAATCGTAGGGTGATTTGGTCCATAGAAACACGTCCAACAACGGGACAAAATTGACCATCAACCAAGACCTTGAATCCTTGCATTTTGCGGATAAAACCATCCGCATAGCCAATTGGTACCGTACCAATCCACTCCTCACCCGAGGCAGTGTAGGTCCCACCATAGCCGACCTTGGCACCACTTTCTACTTGCTTGACATGCACCAATTCTGAAGTCAGAGAAAGAGCTGGTTGAATCGGATAGGGCATCTCCAAGGTACGACCGCTTGGATTCAGCCCGTAAAGCACATCTCCTAAACGCACCGCATTAAAGACTGTCTCCGGATGCCAGATGCTGGTTGCAGAGTTACTAGCATGCACCAGCTGCGGACAACTGTCCAGACTACGAATCAATTCTTGGAAGAAGGCAAGTTGTGCCTCAAATTGCTGCTGATCTTGCTCATCCGCCGTTGCAAAATGTGTAAAAATCCCTTGCACGGATGCTCCATTTTCAAGCAGAAGCTCTTGGGCTGTTTCTAACTCAGTTTTATTTCTAAAGCCAATTCGTCCCATACCACTGTCGACCTTCAGATGCACAATCAAGTTATCCAAGTCCAAGCCAGTTTCCAGTAGTAAATATACCCATTCCAAACTTGCTACTGCCAGGGTGATATTAAAGTCTATAGCTAGTTGAGCAACCGATATTGGAACGACCCCAAGGACAAGAATCGGTGCCTCAATGCCAGATTGGCGCAAATCTAGGGCTTCATCTATATTTGACACGCAAAAACCATCTACCAAAGGCGCCAATTGTCTTGCAACTTGCTGGACACCATGACCGTAGGCATTGGCTTTGACAACGGCCAAGCCTTTGGTTTCAGCCGACAAATGCGCCATTACTTGTTGAAAATTATCTGCAATAGCTTCGACATCTACACGCGCTACAGTTGGTCTATGTATACTAGCTTTCATCTTCTTCCTCCAAAATCAAGCTGGCTTGCACATATTGTCCGGAATGGCTAATGCTCAGCCAAGCTTTCCCATTAAAAGGCGATTTATTCACATAGGGGACACCTTTCTCATCATTCAAAATCTCAATATCATGAAACCCCAAGCTTCCAATACCTGTCCCCCAAGCTTTTGAGAATGCTTCTTTAGCCGCCCACCGTCCTGCCAGATATTCTATTTTTCGTTTTCCACTCAAGATGTGAAACCGTTCCAATTCCCTCAAGGTTAAAACCTTTTCGGCAAAACGGGGGCGCTTCACATATGCGGATTCGATAGCAGAAATATCCTGCAAATCTATTCCATGTCCAATAATCATATCTATCTCAAAAGGGCTGGTTGGTGATTTGATTCACACCTCCAGCCCTCATTCCTCTATTTATTGTAAACCAGCACGTCCGTGACAGTTTTTGAATTTTTTACCAGATTCGCATGGACATGGATCATTGCGGTCAACACCTTCAAAAGTTGGTGTAGCGACAGCTTGAGCTTGTCCTGGAATGATATTCTTAACTGCAGTTGTATGTGCCTCTTGGCTTGTACGTTCACGTTCAATATTGTCATGAATTTGTGCTTTCATCATGAGACGAGTAACGTCAAACTCGATAGCCCCAATCATGTCATTGAACATCGTAAAGGCTTCTGATTGGTACTCAACAACTGGGTTGTTTTGAGCGTAACCACGAAGGCTAACTGCATTACGCAATTGGTCAAGTGCGTCGATGTGGTCTGTCCATTTATTGTCTACCACGCGGAGAATCAAGACTTTTTGGAACTCACGAACGCGCTCTTCTTCACGTAATTTTGCAATTTGACTATCATAAACAGCAACTGCACGTTGGAAGAGGTCATTTTTGATTTGATCATCTGTTTTGCCTTCCAAGTCAGCACGGCTGATTGAATCTTCTGCCACCAAATTAACTTGGGCAAATTTCAGAATAGCATCAATGGCTTCATCGCGTTTACTCGCCTTGTGCCCATCTACCTGACGGTCGATTGTGCGCTTAATCATGCCCTTGATTTCAGGAGCAAGGTTACGGTCAGCGGTAATCACATCATGACGCTGGCTGTAGATGATTTCACGTTGCTCACGCATGACATCGTCATATTGAAGAATTTGTTTACGAGAATCGTAGTTATTTCCTTCAACACGCTTTTGTGCACCTTCAACTTGGCGCGTCAACATACCTGACTTGATAACAGATTCTTCTTCTGTCAGATTCATACGCTCCATAAAGGTTTTGATGCGCTCTGAACCAAAACGTTTCATCAAGTCATCTTCCAATGAAAGATAGAATTGTGACTCACCTGGGTCACCTTGACGACCTGAACGTCCACGAAGCTGATTGTCAATACGACGGCTTTCATGGCGCTCTGTACCAATAACACAAAGTCCGCCAAGTTCACGAACGCCAGGGCCTAACTTGATATCCGTACCACGACCAGCCATGTTGGTTGCGATTGTAACCGCACCACGCTGCCCAGCATTCATGATGATTTGAGCTTCACGGAAGTGATTTTTCGCATTAAGTACTTCGTGCGGAACTCCTGCCGCTACTAAACGTTTTGAAAGGAGGTCTGATGTTTCAACCGCAACAGTACCAACCAAGACAGGTTGCCCTTTTTCGTAACGAGCTTTTACATCCGCCACAACTGCATTGAACTTGTATTCCAAACTTGGGTAGAGCAAATCTTCGTGGTCAACACGCGCAATTGGCTTATTGGTTGGGATTTGTACTACACGGATGTTGTAGATTTCACGGAACTCTTCTTCCTCAGTTTTACCAGTACCCGTCATACCTGACAATTTTTTATACATACGGAAAAGGTTTTGGTAGGTTACTGAGGCACTTGTTTTCGATTCATTTTGAACAGGAACGCCTTCTTTGGCTTCAATCGCTTGGTGGAGGCCATCTGAGTAACGACGCCCTTCCATTGTACGACCTGTAAATGGATCGATAATCATGACTTCTTGCTCATCATTGACCAAGTAATCAATGTCGTAAATCATGATGTAGTTAGCACGAAGCGCATTATCGATAAAGTGCGTAAGAGCTACGTTTTCGATGTCGTACAAGTTGTTCAAGCGGAAGAACTTTTCAGCTTTATCAATACCTGAATCTGACAAACCAATCGCTTTTGATGACACATCAATAATGTAATCATCCTCAGCCAATGACTTCACAAAGCTATCTGCCATGAAGTAAAGTTGGTTGGTTTCAGAATTTGTCGCACCTGATACGATGAGCGGTGTACGAGCTTCGTCAATCAAAACAGAGTCTACTTCGTCGACCAAGGCATAGTTCAATGGACGTTGTACCATGTCTTCCGCACGAACAACCATGTTATCACGCAAGTAGTCAAAACCAATTTCTGAGTTGGTTGAATAAGTGATGTCACAGTTGTAGGCTTCACGTTTTTCAAATGATGATTTGGCTGCCAAGTTAATTCCGACAGACAAGCCCAGCCAAGAGTAAAGCTCACCCATTTCAGTCGCATCACGAGTTGCAAGGTACTCATTGACCGTTACAACGTGGACGCCTTCGCCTGCAAGGGCATTCAGGTAAACGGGCATAGTCGCCGTCAAGGTTTTCCCTTCACCCGTACGCATTTCTGGTACATCACCGTGGTGAAGAACGATACCACCCATGATTTGGACTGGGTAGGGGTACAATCCCAATACACGTTTTGAAGCTTCGCGTACTACCGCAAAAGCTTCGTAAAGTAAATCATCTAGACTTTCGCCTTTTTGGTAGCGTTCTTTAAATTCTGCAGTTTTTGCTTGCAAGGCTTCATCTGACAATGCAGCCATTTGGTCTGCAAAGGCGATAACCTTGTCTGCCATTTTTTCTAACTTTTTTAACTCACCCTTGTCGTTTTCAACAAGAGAACGTAGGATATTTTTTGCCATCATATACTTCCTAATTTTATTTCAGTTCAATACCCTATTTTACCACAATGATAGGATTTTTTCAAGGAAGCACGTGCATTTATTAGGCATGGCTAGCAATCATTTCCAGTTCTCCATCAAATGTCCATCCCTCCACAGTTGCAGGTAGGATAAAATGTTGACCTTTTGTCAGTGGATAAGTTTCCCCATCAACTGTCAAGGAACCTTGACCGGACAAAACACTTACTAGCGTGTAATCAGCCGTCTTTTTCATCTCAACCGATCCTGAAACCTGCCATTTATAAACCGTGAAGAAGGCATTGCTAACAAAAGTAGTCGCTTGCAGATTGCCCACAGAAATAGTATCTGGGTAAGAATTCGCCACGGGTCCAATCGTCATCACATCAATTGATTGCTGGATATGAAGCTCACGGAGATTACCCGCATCGTCGCGACGATCAAAATCATAAACACGATAAGTCGTATCGCTAGACTGTTGCGTCTCCAAAATCATAATGCCTTTTCCAATCGCGTGCATGGTTCCGCTCGGCACATAGAAAAAGTCACCTGCCTTGACCGGTATGTGCGTTAGCAAATGGTCCCAATCTTTTGCATCAATCATAGCCGCTAATTCTTCGCGCGTCCGAGCATTGTGCCCGTAGATAATCTCGGCACCTTCGTCAGCAGACAAGATATACCAACACTCGGTCTTCCCTAACTCTCCTTCATGCTCCATACCATATTGGTCATCCGGGTGAACTTGAACACTTAACCAGTCATTGGCATCCAGTATCTTGATCAACAAAGGGAAAACAGGCTCTTGGCTATTTCCAAAAAGAGCTGGCTCATTTGCATAGAGTTCGTCTAGTTTACGACCGGCAAACTCCCCATTTTCAACAATAGAAACACCATTTGGATGAGCAGATACGGCCCAATATTCCCCTACCTTGTCACTTGGTAAATCATAACCAAACTCGGTAGCTAAACGACTACCACCCCAAATTTTTTCTTGCAAGACTGATTTTAAAAATAACGGTTGTGCCATCACAATCTCCTTTAAACGATGATTTCTTACTGCCATCATACCAAAAAGCACCTGCTTCGTAAATGAAAAGCTGGCCTTTCTAGACCAGCTCCTATCATTTGTTGAATTTATTCTGAAATTTGTTTTGCAAGTGCAAAGTTACCGAGTGTAGCAGAACCATTTTCAGCAACTGCCGATGTCACGATGTATTCTGTCACATCTGGTGTTGGCAAGTAGCCATTCATCAAAGAAGTGAATTTTTCACGAACACGACGTAACATGTGCTCTTGCGCCATAACGCCACCACCGAAAACGATGACTTGTGGACGATAAAGCAAGGTCGCTTGAACAGCAGCTTGGGCAATGTAATAAGCTTGTACATCCCACACATCTGAATTTTGCTCGATCAACTCACCACGAATTCCTGTACGAGCTTCCAATGAAGGACCTGCCGCTAAACCTTCTAAACAGCCATTGTGGAAGGGACATACACCGTTGAATTCACGTGCTTGGTCCTGCGGATGCAAGGCTACATAAGTATGCCCAGCTTCAGTATGACCCAAGCCTCCGATAAATTCACCATTTTGAATGGCACCTGCTCCGATACCTGTTCCAATCGTATAATAAACCAGGCTACGCACGCCTTTACGAACAATGGTTTCACCAAATGCAGATGAGTTTACGTCTGTCGTAAAGTAGAAAGGAATTTTAAATTTTTTTGCAATTAAACCCAACAAATCAACGTTTGACCAGTGAGGTTTTGGTGTGGTTGTCACATAACCGTAAGTTGGTGAGTTTTGGTCAATATCAATTGGACCGAAAGAACCAATCGCAACTCCTGCCAAGCGGTCTTCATAGCGCTTGAAAAACTCGACCGTCCGCTCAATTGTCTCATAAGGTGTTGTTGTTGGAAATTGTGTTTTTTCGACAACCTGAAACTCCTCATCACCAACTGCACAAACAAATTTTGTCCCACCAGCCTCAAGGCTTCCATATAATTTTGTCATCTTTCTCTCCTTGTTTTAATCTTGCTCCATTATATCACATTTTGTAACCGTTTTAAACAATAGAAAAAGGCTTTCGCCCTTTTCTATTTCAGTTTTTTATCACCTTATTTTACAACTTTAATAAAGTCAGCACCGTGTGCAACTATACCTGATACAAGTCCATCAACTGTTGTAAAGTCAGCTGTATTTGTCACGATGATCATAGTTGTGTCATCCAAACCAGCTTCAGCAATTTTCGCTGCGTCAAATTTAGCTATTGGTGTACCCGCAGTGACTTTATCACCAGCTGCGACCAATTTTTCGAAACCGTTACCGTTCATAGAAACTGTATCGATACCGATGTGAATCAACAATTCTGCACCTGAAGCAGTTTTCAAACCGTAGGCATGACCTGTTTCGAAAGCAATGGTTACTTCAGCATCTGCTGGTGCATAAACAACACCTTCAGAAGGTTTTACAGCAAGACCTTTCCCCATAGCTCCTGATGAGAAGACTGGGTCATTTACATTTTCGAGAGCAACTACGTCGCCTGAAAGTGGTGAAATCAATGTTTCTTCAGCAAGTGTTGCAACTGGAGTTACAGCTACTTCTTCTTTTTCATCAGCTTTCACTTCATCTTCATAACCAAACATATATGTCAAGACAAAGGCAAGAGCTGTTGTGGCAAGAACCATGATAACGTATTTAAGAACTTGACCATTGAGGTAAAGAAGGGTACCAGGGATGATGGTAATACCAAAGCTTGTACCTGCAAGGTTCATGATATTTGCCAACCAACCACCGAATGCACCTGCGATAAGACCCATTACAAATGGTTTACCGTAACGCAAGTTAACACCGAAGATAGCAGGTTCAGTAATTCCGAGACCAGCTGAAAGTGCTGCTGGGAATGCAAGAGCTTTTAGTTTAGGATTTTTTGTTTTCACACCAACCGCAAGAGTTGCACCAAGTTGTGCCGTCATAGCAGCTGTGATAATTGCGTTCAATGGGTCCGCACCTGTTTGTGTTACCAAGTTAGACTCAAGCAAGTTGAAGATGTGGTGAACACCTGTGACAACGATAACTTGGTGAACACCACCAAGGATAAGTCCGCCCAAGCCGATTGGCAATGACAACAACCAAGTTGTAGCAATTTCAACACCAGACTCAACTTGGTGGAAGACAGGTCCGATGATAAAGAGTGCCAAGACTGACATTACCAAGAATGTCAAGAATGGTACCAACAAGAGGTCCAATACATCTGGAATTTTTTTGTGCAACCATTTTTCCAACTTAGCACCAAGCAAACCTACGAAGAAGGCTGGAAGCACTGAGTTTTGGTAACCAACAACTGGGATAAAACCAAAGAATATAAGTGGTTTCGCATCACCTGATGCCACAGCCCATGCATTTGGAAGTGCAGAGTTAACCATCATCAATCCCAAGACAAGACCAAGCAGTGGATTTCCACCAAAGACTTTAAAGGCTGACCAAGCAATCAAGGCTGGGAAGAAGGCAAAGGCTGTATCTGTCAACACCACAGTATAAGTGTAAAATTGTGAAGCAGAGAATGCTTTTGCTGTTGTACCAAACAAAGCAAGAACTGTATCGTTATTGATTGCTCCACGGATACCCATGAAGAGACCAGTTGCTACGATAGCAGGAAGCAATGGAACAAACACGTCACCGAATGTACGGATAGCACGTTGGAACCAGTTACCTTGTTTGCCAGCTTCTTCTTTTTGCTCATCTTTTGATGCAGTAGGCAAGCCAAGCGCTGCTACTTCATCATAAATTTTGTTTACTGTACCAGTGCCAAAGATAATTTGGTATTGACCTGAGTTAAAGAAAGCACCTTGTACTTTCTCGATGTTTTCAACAACATCTTTATCGATGATGGACTCATCTTTGACCATGACACGAAGGCGAGTTGCACAGTGCGCTACACTACGCACGTTTTCAACGCCACCAATTGCGTCAATGACCTGTTTTGCAATTTCAGTGTTTGAAGCCATTTGCAAAATTCTCCTTAAATAATTTTTTATATCTCTTGAAAGTGTTTTCACATCTTTCTACGTTCTCCATTATAGCACAATAAAAAAATATGTCAAACGTTTTGCAGAAATTTATTTTTTAATGGGTAAATCATTGATTTTTAGCCTGAAAACGTTTAATATAAAAAGTGACATATTTGACAGAAAACAGAAATAGGAGACACCATGAATTTACCAACTGAAGTCCGCTATCGTCCATATGCTGATTGGACAACTGAGGAAAAAGAAAAAATTGCTGCAAATGTTGCCAATTCTCCTTGGCATGCAAGCTACCATTTAGAACCAAAAACTGGTCTACTCAACGACCCAAATGGTTTTTCCTACTTTAATGGGAAATTTCAACTCTTCTACCAAAACTGGCCTTTTGGCGCAGCACATGGGTTGAAACAATGGATCCACACTGAGTCCGATGACCTAGTTCATTTTACAGAGACCGGTGTCAAGCTTTTACCTGACCATGCACACGATAGCCACGGTGCCTACTCAGGCTCGGCTTATCAGATTGGCGACAAACTCTTCCTTTACTATACAGGGAATGTCCGCGACGAAAACTGGGTTCGCGATCCACTTCAAATCGGAGCTTGGATGAACAAAGAGGGGCAAATCGAAAAATTTAACCAAGTGCTGATCCAACAACCTGAAGATGTAACAGAACACTTTCGCGATCCACAAATTTTTGATTACAAAGGACAATTTTACGCTATTGTCGGCGCACAAAATCATCAAAAACACGGCTTCATCAAACTCTATAAAGCCGTCAATAACGATGTTAAGCATTGGGAATTTGTTGGCGACCTTGATTTCGGTGGAACAGGTTCTGAATACATGATTGAGTGCCCTAACTTGGTCTTCGTTGATGAAAAGCCTGTACTACTTTACAGCCCTCAAGGTTTGGACAAGTCTGAACTCAACTACGACAATATCTACCCAAACACTTATAAGATTTTCCAAAGCTTTAATCCCGAAGAAGCTAAGTTAGTCGGCGGAACAGACATCATCAACCTCGACTACGGTTTTGAAGCTTATGCGACTCAAGGTTTTAACACAGAGGATGGTCGTGCTCTAATCGTTAGCTGGATTGGTCTTCCTGATGTGGATTACCCAACTGACCGCTACGACTATCAAGGCGCTATGAGTTTGGTCAAAGAACTTTCCATCAAGGAGGGTAAACTCTATCAAAATCCTGTCAAAGCCATGAAAAATCTCCGTTCCAGCCAAGAAACTTTCGGAGATAAGAATACAACAAATAATTGCTATGAGTTGAACTTGACGATTGCTGAAAATAGCCAAGCTGAATTGGTCCTCTTTGCTGACCAAAAAGGAAATGGACTAGCTGTTACAATCGATACTAAAAATGGAAATGTGCTGATTGACCGCTCAAAAGCAGGCGAACAGTACGCGATTGACTTCGGTGTGACACGCAAATGTAGCATTGATACTGCTGAAACAAGTGCTCGTATCTTCATTGACAAATCTATCTTTGAAATCTTCATCAACGGAGGTGAAAAAGTCTTTACCGGACGTGTTTTCCCAGGCGCTGACCAGTCAGGCATCCAAGTCCTATCTGGCAATGTGACCGGAACTTACTACGAGTTGACTTACTAATATGGTTGCAAAATTAACAGACGTTGCAGAGTTGGCAGGGGTTAGTCCGACCACTGTCTCTCGCGTTATCAACAAAAAAGGCTATCTTTCCCAGAAAACCATCGACAAGGTCCAGGCTGCTATGCGGGAACTAGGCTACAAGCCCAATAACCTCGCTCGGAGTTTACAGGGAAAATCCGCCAAACTAATCGGACTGATTTTTCCAAATATCAGTAACATTTTTTACGCCGAACTGATTGAGCGCTTGGAAATTGAACTCTTTAAAAAAGGCTACAAGACCATCATTTGCAACAGCGAAAGCGATCCAATCAAGGAACGCGAATACCTGGAAATGCTGGCTGCCAATCAGGTTGATGGAATTATTTCTTCCAGTCACAATTTGGGAATCGATGATTACCAACGCGTTGAGGCTCCTATTGTCGCCTTCGACCGTAATCTCGCTCCAAATATTCCGATTATCTCTTCTGATAACTTTGAAGGTGGAAAATTAGCCGCCCAAACCTTGGAAAAAAATGGCTGCAAACGAATTATCATGATCACCGGAAATGATAACTCCGAATCTCCGACCGGACTCCGACAGTTAGGATTTTCCTATCATCTGGGGAAAACCATCCCTGTCGTCAAGGTTCCCAACAACCTTTCTAACCTCCGTCGGGAAATGGAAATCAATTCAATCATTGGACAATACGAGCCAGATGGTATCTTTGTCTCAGATGATTTAACCGCCATCTTAACTATCAAAGTCGCTCATCAACGTGGGCTTTCTATCCCCCAAGACCTCAAAATTATCGGTTATGACGGAACAGAATTTATCCAAAACTTCTACCCTCAGCTGGCAACCATCAAGCAGCCGCTTGGAGAAATCGCCAACCTGACTGTGGAAGTCCTCTTGAAAAAAATCGCGGGTGAAAAGACAAATCGAGACTACGTTCTCCCTATCGCTCTCCATCCTGGAAACAGCATCTAAAAAAGCGTCCCTATCGGGAACGCTTTTTTAGATTTTAGGAGAACTATTTATGCACGACGGTCAATGTTTAGCGGCTATATCAGCCAATTCTTTCATTTTGAGTTTCATTTCTTCAACTAAATCTTTCAATGCTTGAGCATAGGCTGGCTCACCCAACTTAGCATCTATACGTGAATCAAGGATAGCTGCTTCTGCCAATAGCCGCTGGATTTGTTCCCAGTTTTCAGAATACTCACGTTGAACCAAACTATTTTTCAAAGCTCGGTATTGCTCTTGAATGCTATAGCCCGCAGACTTAGCTTCTGCCGCAGTTTTTAAATCTATGGCAAGAGTGACTAGCTTATCAGCTACTGCGTTCAAGCCAGCTTGACCTTGACCATTTGCCGCGAGAGTATTCATAGCTTCTGTCACTGCTTGATCAAAGGTAGCAACTGCTACTGTGAAACCAGCTTTTTCAGCCTCTGAACGAGCTGTCGCCACCATTTTAGTAGCTTCGGTATACTTTACATCATCTACTTTCCAACCAAGCACTTGAAACTCAGATAGATATGGGACTCCGTGTCCTTGAGTTTCCTTGATGAGGAATTTGCAGAAGCGAGCTACTGTATTCACAGCTTGGCCTTCTATCACTTTCCCATCCTTCACTTCAGCAACTTGCACCCAGTCTTCTTCCTTCAAGTTGGAAATATCTGTCACAGATGCATCTTTTGGAACCAAGAAAATTGCTTCTTTAACGATATTTTCTGAACGATCGAGACCGCCAATTTCTTGCGCATTTATCAGGCGAATATAACGAATATCTGATAATCCACCCAAATCAAGTGTAAAGTCACTGGTTTCTTGGTAGGAAGTGTATTCGGTTGACTTATCATTGTCGAGTGCTTTTTTAATTACCCCGTCCATATCATAACCCGCATTAACAGGCTTAGCTTCTAGACTCAGGTTGGTCATCACTTTTTGACCAGAACCGACCTGAACTGTCATCCGGTGAACTTCTTGACCTTCATGGAACACATGAACAGTATATGTTTCATTTTTATCCGTTGGAATTGTCCAGCTCGTCCCTTCTTCTAGGTTCGAAGTGTAGGTGACAAGACTGTGGTCTTTGTAACTCGCTGCAAATTGCTCATAGGCCCAGCTTGGGTCCACAAATGGTTTCCCTGCGACTGTCAGCTCCTTGTAGTTTGCAAAGTCAGAAGCCTTTCCAATCGGATAACCGACTTTTGTGACACTGCCAAAAACAGATTCTTCTTGAATATTGTAACCCGCATCGCTGATTGGCACTTGCACCTCTGTTTGCGCATAAGTCCTTGGTAAATAACCTTTGGGTTGCTGCTGTTCAAATAATGTTGATGACGCTACGTCCCCTGGATTATTCTTTGTAACAGTGGAAATGAGGATTTCAAGTCCCTCTTTATCACCTGCAAAGTCAAATTGATTCTTAGACAAATCAAATTTTTTCAGGCTCACCAAATCTTGGACACCAAGCTCAGAAAGATCTTCCAAATGACAAGATGGTAATTCTAACACTTCCAGACCAGTCATATGGCTCAATTTAATCTGACCATTTTTTCGGACAGACCCTGGCAAATCTTGACTTCTCAGACTTTTCAGCTCATTCAAGCCCGACAACTCGATACTGGCTGCATGACTTAATTTTTCCAAACCAGCCAAATCCTTTATCGCAAGATTTTCCAGTTTCAATATCTTATCAAAAAGCGCTAAATCCCCTCGATAAAGACCGGCTTGAGACTTCACCGCCTCCAACAAAACAGGATCACGAAAATCAGATGCATCAATCTCATCATATCGATCATCCTTCATCATCAAGGCTTTCAACGCTCTCGAAATCGGATAATCGGTGTGGACAATCTTATCTGTTTCTGGATCAGCAGCTCCCTTCTTGCCACCTCTTGGATGGCCCACACCATCACGGTCAAGTGCATAAGAGAAGATTCCACCTTTCAATCCTCCCGTCTTAGGCTGCCAAGTCGCATATTTTTGAGCCCGTGTCCCTTCGATACTTTGAGCAGATTCTGGGTGGCTCGAATCATAATTGTTAATATCTCCCCAGCGATTTGACCTATCATTTTCTTCATAGAAGGAGAAGCCAATCAGAAATTGTCTTGGCTCAATGTATTTCCGATACCCCTCCCAGTCTTTATTTAAATTTCCAAAGTCATCTCCATTTGACTTTTGTGAACCATAATATTGGCGCAAAACCAGGTCAAGAGAGCCTGCAACTGTCACAAAAAGAGGATTTTTTTCAACAGAAAGAGTCGTATCCATGATTAAGAGCTTAGAAGTATCTTCACCCGATTTACCAATCAACTTCGTGATTTCTTGGAATACAGCTATAGCCCGCGCCAATTCTTCTTCTGTAGTTAGATTATGCGTAATATCATAATCTTCTCGCTCAACATCAATATCCAAACCATCAACACCACGGTCGTAGACGTATTTTTGCACCAAGGCCTTAGCAAGAGCTTTATTGCCCTCCTCATCATTTGCAAATGATTTGGCAAAATCACTCTTTCCTGTCAACTCTTTGACACCAATGGTTTGGACAACTGCTGTGCCCTGCGCATGCATCTTTGGAATATACTGAGTTTTTAATGTATTCCAGAAAGGACTTTGCGGATGAGTCCAGTCTTCGAATATAAAGAGCACATCAACTCCAGCCGGTACTTCTTCAATCGAGTTCGGACGATTAAAGGATTCATTTTTCTCCTTGTCGGTCGCCGCCTTGTCATGCCATGTCCGGAAATAGCCTCCGTAAATTGGCCCACGGGCACCTGCACGAATTTCTGATACGATTCTTGCTGCGCGACTATCTTGGTCTTGAGCATAAACCACACTTGGTTCCAGACCTGGGATAGGTAGCCTTCCGACTACCTGCAAGGATGCTGTCGCCAAAATAGCTGTACAAGCCAATCCAACTACACACTTGGTTAGATGACGTTTATCCATGTTATCCTCCTTGGATATTTATGATAGAACTGACGAAACCGCCATTTATTTGTAAGCGATTTCATTTTTAACGATTCAAGTATAACAGCAGTCCATTCCTTTTAAACATACAGAAAATATAGATTCTATGATACAAAGTCAAGAAAAATGTCTTATTTTTATATTATTTTATCCCGTCATTGTTTTGAAAACATCTCGAAATATCCCTGTAACTATAATATTTTTACTTTTATATTTCTAATTTAACACAATCTATCAAAATAAAGTTTTAATTTTATTATAAAAAACACTCCCGAATAGGAGTGTTTGATTATTCTTCAGTAACAAAATGAGTCAAGACGCCATTGATAAACTTAACAGATGCTTGGTCTGAAAAATCTTTAGCCAACTCAATCGCTTCATTGACAGCAACACGCGCAGGTGTTTCATCAAAATAACGCGCTTCATATAAGCCGAGACGCAAGATGCTCTTGTCAATCGTCGTCAAGCGGTCCAAAGTCCAACCTGATTTCAAATACTGACTGAGCTCTTTATCCAGCTCTTCACGGTGTGCATCCACACCTGTTACTAGATTGAGTAAAAAGAGCGGAATTTCCACTTCTCCTTCTACCTCTTCCTTATCGTAAAGGTAAGAAAATTGTGCTGCCTGCAAGGGATCTTGTCCAAACTCAAGGGACACAATTGCCTGCAAGGCACACTGGCGCAGGTATCTTCTCGAATCTTTATTCTTCATCGAGGAAATCCTCACCGAATAAGTCTTTCAATTCTGGTTTTGGTGTTTTTTCTGGAACAATACCGTCCACATGAACATTCACAGTAGCTACCGTTACTTCAGCATAGTTATGGATAGCCGCTTTAACTGCTTTTTGGATGTTCATTGATACTGTAGGAACATTGACACCGTATTCCAAATAAACATAGATGTCTGCTGTCACAACACCTTCTTCATCTGTACGAAGGTAAACTCCGCGATTAAGAGCTGTTTTTGACAAACCATCTGTAATATTTTTGTTGTGAAGCGAATGCACGCCTTCCACTTTAGCAGAAGCGATACCTGTAATAACTTCTAACACGTGTGGTGCAATAACGATCTCACCAAGGTTCTCTTTTGACATAATTTTTCCTTTCTTCCATTTCCACCTAACCGGTGAAGTAAGCGAGGATTAAGCGCGTGAAACGTAAGTTCCTTCAGCAGTATTGATAACCAATTTTTGACCTGCTTCGATAAAGTCTGGTACGTTTACCACAAGACCAGTTTCCAATGTAGCTGGTTTTCCTGAGCCTGTAACAGTTGCACCTTTGATAGATGGTTGTGTTTCAGTAACTGTCAATTCAACAGTTGTTGGTACTTGAACTCCGATCACTTCTGTTCCGTAGAATTGGATTTTCACTTCTGAATTTTCCAAGATGTAAAGCAATTCTTGTTCTACGTTTACAGTTGGAATTTCGTATTGCTCAAAGCTTTCAGTATCCATGAAGTAAGCAATATCATCCATTTGGTAAAGGTAAGTTGCCACGCGAGTTTCGATGATGGCTTGGTCAAATTTTTCATCTGGACGGTAAGTTGTATCAAATGTTGAACCAGTACGTACATCACGCAATTTCATACGCATGATGGTATTTCCTTTACCTGGTTTGTGGTGGCTAGCTTCCAATACGCGGAGCAAACGGCCATCGTCCGTTGTGAACGTCATACCTGATCTTAATTTACTTGCATCTACCATGTGTAGTCTACCTCTTCAAAAATTTATTATTCGTTCTATTTTATCATAGAACTGGATTTTTCTCAAATCTTTCATACAAAAAGACCGACAAAGTCGGCCTGATTTTTATTTCAAAACAATCAATTCTTTGGGTGCATTTGTCAAGACTTCACAGCCTGTTTCTGTAATCAACAGGTCGTCTTCAATGCGAACGCCGTATTTATCAGGCAAGTAAATCCCTGGTTCATCTGTTATCACATAACCAGCTTTAAGTGTTTCATCCGAATTGCCAAAATAGGGAATTTCGTGAATATCCAAACCAATACCGTGCCCAATACCGTGCGTAAAGTAATCGCCATAACCTGCATCTTTGATAATGGTACGTGGAACACCATCAAAATCTCGATAAGTCATCCCAGCCTTAGCTTGCTCAATCAAAGCTTTATTGGCACGCAGGGTAACATCATAAATCTCCCGTTCTTCATCTGTAACCTGACCAATATGAATAGTCCGCGTCATATCACTCACATAGTGCTGGTAATAGCAACCAAAATCAAAGGTCACAGTCTCACCCGCCAAGATGAGCTTGTCGCTAGCACGTCCATGAGGCATAGCAGAGCGATAACCAGATGCGACGATAAACTCAAAAGAAGCCCCATCTGCCCCCAATTGACGCATACGAGCATCTAGGAAATGATTCACAGCCATTTCTGTCGTTTGACCTGGCTTGATAAAGTCCAGAACATCGACAAAGGCTTGGTCTGAAATGGCACAAGCTTTCCGAATCGTTTCAATCTCGACTTGGTCTTTCACCATCCGCAGTTCTTCGATGAAGTTGGTCTGTGCTGCTAGCGTAACTCCTGGGAAATTGGCTTGTAGCCCTTGATAAAATGAGAAGGTTACTTCACTTTCAAATCCAATTTTTTCCAACTTGTCCGCAGCTACAAACTTAGCAACTTCCACAAGTGGCGTTCGTGTTTCGATGATGTCAAAGCCCTGTACATTTTCTTTCGCAATCAATGTATAACGTGCATCTGTCAAAAAGAGACGGCGTGTTTTTGAGATGAAAACTGTACCAGCAGTTCCCCAAAATCCAGTTAGATAGTAAATATTATTTTGTCCCGTGACCAAAAAACCATCCAAATCTGTCTGTGCCAACTTGGTGCCAAAACGTGCTAGTCGATCTGCTAAATGTTGTTTCATGCCAACTTCTCCTATCTTTTTACTAGTTGTACTCCTTGAAAACCGACCTATGTTAAACTGCGCCTTGTTCTACATCGGCACCGTTTATTTTTGATTTTCATTGAGTATTATTGTAGCACGATTATCTAGGGAATGGAAGAGGTGGACAACCTCAAATTCCCATTGACAGAACACAAACTACATTTTAAAATAGAAACGTAGATATTTTATTATAATTTTAGGGAGATTTTTATGAAAAAGAACAGCATTTTGACAGTTTGTCTCTACATTGTAGGGATTATCTTGGTCTGTGCTATTGTCATCAAGCTCATGCCTTTCATCTTCGTCGGTGGACTAGCCGGACTTTGGTACAATACAAAGAAAAAGCCCAATCAAAAATGGCGTAATTATTCGATTGTTGCTATCGTCATCGGACTGGTTGGGAGTGCTATTTTCCTCCCATCAACTCAAAAGGAGACAACCACCCCGTCTTCTACCAAAATAACTTCATCCACTACAACCACCACCAAGAAAAAGAAAGCGACACAACAAAATTTTGCTACAAAGCCAAGCGTTGACAAGAAAATTGTCGAAGCGGAAAAAGCAGTAGGCTTGCTCGAGCAAAAAACAAGTCGTGAACAGTATGTTCTTGCAGTTACTGCTCTGAGCAAGGTGACCGATTCACAAAAGAAAGCAGAGTTTCAAACTCGCTTGGAAGTAGCTGAGCAGAAACTCATTGCACAAGAAGCCGAAAAAGCAGTCAAATACCTTGAAGACAATCAATATCGAAACAATGTTGATTCCGCCAATGAAAAAGTGAATAAAGTAGTGGATGAAGCTCTACGTGGTAATCTAACCCAACGTGTCGATGCAGTCGTTAACGCAATCAATATAAAAGAGGAACAAGCTGCCGCGGAGGCTGCCGCACAACAGCAAAATCGAATCGTTTATGTGGCGCGCCAAGGGACGGCCAATGTCTACTGGTACTCTAAAAACAGCATGCCTTCAAACACGAACTGGAACAATGTGGTCGAGATGACAGAAGCTGATGCTATCGCGAATGGAAAACGCCCTTCGAAACGAGAGTAACATACGACGCTACACCCAATAACCCGACACAACTACAAGTACCATCAGACAGCAAAAGCCCGAACATCCGTTCAGGCTTCTTTTTATTCTGCAATATTCAGAGCAGCTTTGATCGCTGCGATTTGTTTTTCAGCATAGGTTTGTGGGTTAGACTTGGCCAAAGCCATCATGGCTTGCGCTTGCTCTGGATGCTGAGCAGCTTGTACCTTCATTTTTCCGACCACGTCCTGCAATTGATTGGCCTGGTCTTCTGTCAATGCCATCCATGTTTTTTGAGGAAGATAGGCGGTCGTTTTTTGTGATACCAACTCACCTTCTTCACCACCGATACCGTAGAGCCATTTCGCCCAATCAGACTTCCACTCATAGCGTTTGGTGGTCGTTTCGACATAAGCTTTCTTCACGTCTGCCAACTCATAACCAGAGGTTTTCTTGACGGCTTCTGAGATTTTTTTCGTAT
This sequence comes from Streptococcus gallinaceus, assembly GCF_040545695.1. NCBI lineage: Bacteria > Bacillati > Bacillota > Bacilli > Lactobacillales > Streptococcaceae > Streptococcus > Streptococcus gallinaceus. The sequence continues at coordinate 138,205 of NZ_JBEPMK010000004.1, forward strand.
TCGGAATAAAATGCGCAGTTGCATCAGCAGAATCCTTGGCATCACGGTAAACCAAAACTTTGTTATCAGAATCAGTCCCAATTTCTTTGTAAACGATAAATCCGTAAGGGGCACTGGTATTCCCTGTGCTATAAAGGTCCTTCTGGGTTGTTGTTGTCACAATTTTCATACCAGTATGATGGACAAAATGATCCGTCAACAGATAGATGGTCCCCCCTAGTGCTAGCAAAGAAAGAATTCCCAAGCTCACACGAATAGCAGGTTTTGAAATCAGCATCCAGCTAGCAAACGTCGCTAGTGTTGCTAGGATAATCAATAAAACTATCATCTTACGCCTCCCCTTCTTTGGCGATGTGTTTTCCTTTACGAAGGAAATGCGCCACAACGAGACCGATTACTGCAAAAGACAAGCCCAGCGCAAAAGACACATGGAAACCATCCAGACTAGCATCCAGCATTTTCGCTGCGTATTGAAGCGGATTAGCATCTTTCAAGGCTGCTGCAGGTTTGTGGTCATTGATAACATTCTGTGTCACGCTAGACAAGAGTGCAACCACAACTGCAGAAGCGATTTGGCGAACTGTATTATTGGCTGCTGTCCCATGAGCAGCTTCATGAGGAGGTAGGGCACTCATAGCACTAGCTGTCAAGGGCATCATCACCATAGCAATCCCAAACATCCGAACTGCATACAAGAGGGTTACAAAATGAGTAGCGGTTGTTGCTGTCAGATAGATAAATGGTACCGTACCAATTCCCAAAACAACAAAACCAATCATCGCCATCCGGCGAGCTCCGACCTTATCGTAGAACCGACCTGAAATCGGGCTGACAATCCCCATGACCAAAGCCCCTGGCAAGAGAGCTAGCCCTGAATTCATGGCAGACATCCCACGTACATTTTGCAAGTAAAGTGGCAGCATCATCTCCACACCCATCATAGCCATCATCGAAAGGGCAATGGCTACTGTAGTAACTGCGAATTGTTTATTTTTAAAAACGGTCACATCCAAGAATGGTGTCTCCATTTTAAATTGGCGATAGACAAATAACGCAATAACGATCGTTCCGAGAGTAATCGGTGCAACCACATAGGTCATATCCCCCCAGCCGTGAGAGGCTACATTTGTGAACCCCCACAAAAAGGCCCCAAATCCAAGGATTGACAGCAACAAAGACGACATATCCAAGCGAACGTCTTTATTTTCAATAACATCTTTTACCAAGAATGGTGTCAAGGCAAAAGCAATAACCAAAATGACTAGCGGAAGGATAAAAATGGCTCTCCAAGTCAAATCATAGCCTGCCACTGTAAAATCTTGCTTCAAAATCCAACCAGCCAAGGTTGGACCAATAGCCGGTGCCAGACCGACAACTAGACCATTTAAGCCCATCGCCGCACCACGTTGCTCAGCTGGAAAGACGTTGACCATCACCACCTGCATCAGAGGCATGGAAATCCCAACTGCAATGGCCTGGATTATGCGTCCAGCCAAGAACAGCGTCCAGTTTGATGTAGGGGACAATGTCGCCATTAATAAGCCAACAATTAGAATCGCATACGAGGCTGTATACAGCCACTTTGTAGAAAAGCGGGTGGCCAAAAAAGCAGACACTGGTATCATGATGCCATTTGCTAAAAGGAACCATGTTGTAGCTTGCTGGGCTGTGGATAAAGAGATATCAAAACTCTTCATCAAGGTTGGGATAGCTGTACCTAGGCTAGTTTGATTCAACACCCCAGCAAAGGTCGCCACCAAAAGAAGGATAATCATAGCTGTCCTATTGTAAGGTTTTCCATGAATATCATGTGTATCTTTGGTATTCATTTTTTCTCCAATTCTATCTATTCATCATGCTCTTTAAAAATAGTTCTCATGAAAACTATTTATGCACGATTGTTAGTGTATTCTTTTTTTGAAAAATATGCAAGAAAAAAGATTGGAAGCTATCTAACATGCAAAAAACAGCTCGAAAGCTGTTTTTACATGTTCAATTTTGGTTTCAGGTATTGGCCTGTATAGCTTGCAGGATTGGCCGCAACTTCTTCTGGCGTACCTGTAGCAACGATGGTTCCGCCACCAACACCACCTTCAGGTCCTAGGTCAATAATATGATCAGCTGTCTTGATGACATCAAGATTGTGCTCGATAACGAGGACCGTATTGCCATCATCGACAAAGCGTGACAAGACCTTCAAAAGACGAGCAATATCCTCTGTATGCAAACCGGTCGTCGGCTCATCCAAGATATAGAGAGACTTACCAGTTGAGCGTTTATGAAGTTCTGAAGCCAATTTCATCCGTTGAGCTTCTCCTCCTGACAAGGTCGTTGCAGGCTGGCCCAAGGTAACATAACCCAAGCCAACGTCTTGAATAGTCCGCAATTTCCGCTCAATTTTTGGTAGGTGCTTGAAGAACTCTACTGCATCATTGACCGTCATATCCAAAATCTCAGCAATATTTTTTTCCTTGTAGTGAACTTCCAAGGTCTCACTATTGTAACGGCGGCCATGACAGACCTCACACGGAACAAAGACATCCGGTAGGAAGTGCATCTCAATCTTGATAATTCCGTCACCCGAGCAGGCTTCACAGCGCCCACCCTTGACATTGAAAGAGAAACGCCCTTTCTTGTACCCACGAACCTTGGCTTCATTTGTCTGGGCAAATAAATCACGAATATCGTCAAATACACCTGTATAGGTCGCTGGATTGGAACGCGGTGTACGACCAATCGGACTTTGGTCAATATCAATGAGGCGATCCACATGCTCAATCCCCGTTAAGGCTTTGTGCTTGCCTGGTTTCTCCGAATTATTGTTGAGCTTGTGAGCCACCGCCTTCTTGAGAATGCTATTGACAAGCGTTGACTTACCTGAGCCAGACACACCTGTAACAGCAATGAATTTTCCAAGTGGGAAACGTGCCGTCACATTTTGTAGATTGTGCTCTGTCGCTCCCTGGATTTCTAGAAAACGTCCATTGCCAACACGACGTTCTGTCGGCACAGGAATCGTCCGTTTGCCTGACAAATATTGACCAGTGATGGATTTCTTGTTTTTAGCAACTTGTGTTGGTGTTCCAGCAGCAACAATTTCCCCGCCAAAAACACCTGCACCTGGTCCCACATCAATCAGATAATCCGCTGCCATCATGGTATCCTCGTCATGTTCCACCACGATTAAGGTATTGCCCAAATCCCGCATTTTTTTAAGGCTATCAATCAAGCGGTCATTATCTCGTTGATGGAGGCCAATCGACGGCTCATCCAAAATATAGAGAACACCTGATAGGTTGGAACCAATCTGCGTCGCCAGGCGAATCCGCTGACTTTCTCCACCTGATAAGGTACCCGCTGTCCGAGATAAGGTCAAATAATCCAGACCAACATTGCTGAGGAAAGTCAGACGATCCCGAACCTCTTTGACAATCGGCGTTGCAATAGTAGCTTCATTTTCTGACAGTTGCAACTTGGACAAGACTTCCAGATGGTCTGCAATAGACAAGTCTGAAATCTGCCCGATGTGAAGTCCCTCTTGACCACCCACCTTAACAGCCAAGGCTTGGTCATTGAGGCGGTAGCCGTGACAGGCTTGACAGGTCAATTCATTCATGTAAGCACGCATGACATTGCGCGTGTAATCACTATTGGTATCGTGGTAGCGACGATTCACATTTGTCACTACGCCTTCAAAAGGAATGTCAATATCGCGGACGCCGCCAAAATCATTTTCATAGTGGAAATGGAATTCTTTCCCATCCGAGCCATTCAAAACCAAATCCTGCTCTTCTGAGGACAACTTTTCCCAAGGCGTGTCCAAATCAACACCAAATTGTGTCATGGCTTGCTCGAGCATACTTGGGTAATAATTAGATGAAATTGGATTCCACGGTGCAATCGCTCCTTCTCTCAACGTCTTACTCGCATCTGGCACAATCAAATCCGTGTCCACTTCCAGACGCATGCCCAATCCATCACACTCCGAACAAGAGCCAAATGGCGCATTGAAAGAAAAGAGACGAGGCTCCAACTCAGGAACTGTAAAGCCGCAGACTGGACAAGCATAGTGCTCTGAAAACAGCAATTCCTTGCCATCCATGGTATCGATGACCACATAGCCATCCGCTAGACGCAGAGCCGCCTCAACCGAGTCAAACAAGCGAGAACGAACACCCTCTTTAATCACAATACGATCGACAACAATCTCAATATCATGCTTCTTGCTCTTTGACAACTCGGGAACTTCCGTCACGTCATAGACTTTCCCATTGACACGGATACGGACATAACCATCTTTTTGAATTTTTTCAAAAATCGTTTTGTGCTGCCCTTTTTTCTTGCGCACAACAGGTGCCAAAATCTGGAGACGCTGGCGCTCAGGGAGGGTTAAAATCTCATCCACAATCTGCTCAACAGACGAAGCTGAAATGGCTCCATGCCCATTGATACAGTAAGGAGTTCCGACACGGGCATAGAGCAAACGAAGGTAGTCATGAATTTCCGTTGCCGTCCCAACCGTAGAACGAGGATTTTTCGACGTCGTCTTCTGGTCAATTGAAATCGCTGGGCTTAACCCCTCAATCGAATCCACATCTGGCTTTTCCATATTCCCTAAAAACTGACGTGCATAGGCCGACAAACTCTCCACATAGCGCCGTTGCCCCTCCGCATACAGGGTGTCAAAGGCCAAACTGGACTTACCCGAGCCAGACAAGCCCGTCACAACGACCAGCTTATCCCGCGGAATCGTCACATCAATATTCTTTAAATTGTGGGCGCGAGCCCCATGAATTACAATCTTATCTTGCATATTTTCTTTACCTCTTAAACCTCACTATTATAACACATTTTCTATAAAAAACTTTTCCTTTACATCCATTTTTGGTATAATAGGGGATGCGCCTTGTGTGCTAAAATTCAACTGAGGAGGGTCCTGTATGAAGCAAATTTTTCTTTCTACAATTACTGATTTAGAAGAAATCCAAACATTCCAACCAGGTGCTTGGATTAACTTGGTAAACCCTTCCCAGAGCGAGTCAATGGAAGTCGCCGAACATTTTAACATCGACATTACCGACTTACGTGCTCCACTCGATGCGGAAGAAAGTTCCCGTATCGTGGTTGAAGACGACTACAAGCTCATCATCGTTGACGTTCCCATTCTCGAAGAACGCAACAACATGACCTACTACGTCACCATCCCGCTCGGTATTATCTTGACAGAGGATTCGATTATCACTACCTGTCTGGAAAAATTGCCTCTCTTTGATCAATTTATCCATCACCGATTGCGGAATTTCTACACCTTTATGAAATCACGCTTCGTTTTCCAAATTCTCTACCGCAACGCACAACTCTACCTCTCAGCCCTGCGGACCATTGACCGGAAAAGCGAAGAAATTGAAAGTCAACTCCATGAAGCCACAAAAAATGAAGAATTGATTGTCCTCATGGAATTGGAAAAAACCATTGTCTACTTTAAGGCGTCCCTGAAAATGAACGAGCGAATCGTCAAAAAATTATCTGGGTCATCCAGCCTCTTACGCAAGTACGAAGAAGACGAAGACTTGCTAGAAGATACCATGGTCGAAACGCAGCAGGCCTTGGAAATGGCTGATATCTATGGAAACATCTTGAACTCCATGACGCAAGCCTACGCCTCTATCATCTCCAACAACCAGAACACCATCATGAAGACACTAGCCTTGGCAACCATCGTCTTATCCATTCCAACCATGGTCTTTTCAGCCTATGGAATGAACTTCAAAGACAATACCATCCCCTTCAACGACATTCCTCACGCCTTTGAATGGGTCATCTTCGCAGCCTTTGCGATTAGCCTCTCTCTCACCTTCTACTTCATCCGCAAAAGATGGTTCTAGGTCCCCACATAGAAAGACAGTCAAATGGAATTACAAGAATTAACTAAAAAAAATCAAGAATTTATCCACATTGCGACAAGCCAACTCATCCGTGACGGCAAGTCAGACCAAGAAATCAAAGAGCTTCTTGAAGAAGTCCTCCCAACTATCATTGAAAATCAGAAAAAAGGAATTACAGCTCGCGGCCTCTATGGCGCACCTAGCGACTGGGCCAAGAGCTTTACAAAATCAGAGGACAGCAACACTGTTCCTGAAACTAATGACAACCCTTGGCTCATGTGGGTTGACTCTAGCCTGCTCATTTTAGGAATTTTAGGCCTTGTCAACGGCTTGATGAACTTCTTCCATTCTGGAACGCAGTACGGACTTCTCACTTTCTTGACCATCGGATTTGGCGTCGGAGCTGGAATCTATCTCATGTATCACCTCATTTACCGTAACATGGGGAAAGTCGGCCAGCGTCCTAAATTTTGGAAAGCTATTTTCTATCTGATTTTAACGACTCTTGCTTGGTCAATTGTCTTCTTCCTAGCAGCTCTGATTCCAGCAGCCATCAACCCAACCCTATCACCAATCGCTACGATTATCATCGCTGCAATCGCCTTTGGATTACGTTACTACTTGAAAAAACAACTCAATATTCGCAGCGCTATGCAGCCTGTACAATAAAAAAGCAGACCAAACTAGTCTGTTTTTTTTGCATAGTAGTCACTCTTTTTCTCAAAGCAAAAGAAAAAGGTCCATAGGACCTCTTTTTTTAATCTTCGTTTACGAATGGCAAAAGAGCCATAACGCGAGCACGTTTGATTGCTGTTGTTACTTTACGTTGGTTTTTAGCTGAAGTTCCAGTCACACGACGTGGCAAGATTTTACCACGTTCTGAGATGAAACGGCTAAGAAGCTCAGTATCTTTGTAATCAACATATTCAATTTTGTTAGCTGCGATGAAGTCAACTTTTTTACGGCGTTTGAAACCGCCACGACGTTGTTGAGCCATGTTTTTCTCCTTTATAATTTTAATTCAGTCCATCCTTAGAATGGAAGATCATCATCTGAAATATCCATTGGATTGGTTGTACCAAATGGACTTTCTTCGCGTGCAAAGTTTGGTGTAGATTGTGCAGGTGTTTGATAAGATGAATTGTAGTCATTTCCACCAGAATATGAATTCCCAGCGTTGTAACCACCACCTTGACCTTCACGTGCAGTACGACTTTCCAAAAGTTGGAAATTATCCGCAACAACTTCCGTCACGTAGACACGTTGTCCTTGCTGATTTTCGTAATTACGAGTCTGGATACGACCTGTAATTCCAACCAAGGCACCTTTTTTAGCCCAGTTTGCTAAATTTTCAGCTTGCTGGCGCCAAATAACAACGTTAATAAAGTCCGCTTCACGTTCACCATTTTGATTTTTAAATTGACGGTTAACAGCCAAAGTAAAAGTCGCAACAGCTTGGTTTGACGGTGTGTAACGAAGCTCTGCATCGCGGGTCATACGACCAACTAGTACTACATTATTAATCATACACTATCCTTACGCGTCAGTTTTGACGATCATGTGACGAAGAATATCGCCGTTGATTTTTGACAAACGGTCAAACTCGTTAAGAGCTGCATCATCGTTTGCTTCAACATTTACGATGTGGTAAAGTCCTTCGCGGAAATCTTTGATTTCGTATGCAAGACGACGTTTTTCCCAATCTTTTGATTCAACAACAGTTGCACCGTTGTCAGTCAAGATAGCGTCAAAACGTGCTACCAAAGCGTTTTTAGCTTCTTCCTCAATGTTTGGACGAATAATATAAAGAATTTCGTATTTAGCCATTGATAGTTCCTCCTTTTGGTCTAATGACCTACACTCATCGGTGCAGGTAAGTGAGGGATACTCACAAGAAATTATTATACCATAATGTACAAGAAAAGCAAGAAAAAAGCAGGCTAGGGCCTACTTTTCTATTTATTCGACACTGAAAAGATATGGATAAACCGGTTGATTTCCTACGTGAATCTCTACTTCGATATCTTCGAATTTTTCTTCTAAGTCATCTGCAATTTCTTGAGCCAAGTCCTTGCTTCCGTCTTCACCGACGTAGATTGTCACGATTTCACTGTCCTCATCCAACATTTTAGCAAATGTTTTTTCCAAGGTTTCCATCATGTCTGGATTTGACACAACAATTTTTCCATCAACCATACCAAGGTTGTCATTCTCATGAATTTCTAACCCATCAATAGTTGTATCACGAACCGCCGTTGTCACGCTACCGCTTTTCACATCTGCAAGCGATGCTGTCATTGCCTCAAAATTATCTTCGATAGACGCATTTGGTTCAAATGCCAAGAGACTTGTGAATCCTTGAGGAATTGTGCGTGTTTCAATCACTTTAACAGCAACTTCTGCAACCTCTGCTGCCGATTGAGCCGCCATGAAAATGTTTTTGTTATTTGGCAAGATGATAACGTTACGTGCATTAACCAAATCAATTGCTTTAACGAAATCTTCTGTTGATGGATTCATGGTTTGTCCACCTGAAATCACATAGTCAACACCTTGTGATTTGAAGATATCTGTCAAGCCTTCACCTGCTGCGACAGCAATCACTGCATATTCTTTTCGCTCAGCTGGCTTTTGGTAACTATCTTTTTCAAGAACAGCCTCATGCTGATTACGCATGTTGTCCACTTTGACTTTTACCAAGCTACCATATTGAAGACCTGCTTGCATAACAAGTCCTGGATCTTCTGTATGAACGTGAACTTTGACAATCTCATCATCATTGACTACAAGGAGAGAATCCCCAAGGTCGTTCAAGTAGTTACGGAATTCTTCGTACTCGAAATTTTTTACATAAGTAGGACCTTGACGAAGTGCAACCATGATTTCTGTACAGTAACCGTAGGTAATGTCTTCTGTCGCAACGTGTCCTGCTACAGATTTGTGGTGCTCCGCATTGATCATTTCAGTCATAACTGCTGGAGTTGCTTGGAATTCCTCTGAAGCGATGTATTCTCCTGTCAATGCTGACAAGAAACCTTCATAGATATAAACCAAACCTTGACCACCTGAGTCTACCACACCAACTTCTTTCAAAACTGGAAGCATCTCAGGGGTTTTCTTAAGGGCACGATTAGCACCTTCAAGAGTGGCGCGCATCACTTCAACTGCATCATCTGTCTCTTCAGCTTTTTTAAGAGCAGCCGTTGCAGCACCACGAGAAACCGTCAGGATTGTCCCCTCAACTGGCTTCATAACTGCTTTATAGGCAACTTCTACACCATTTTGGAAGGCGTGCGCCAAGTCTTTCCCATCCAATTCAACTTTACCTTTGATTGATTGACCAAAACCACGGAACAATTGTGAAGTAATAACACCTGAGTTTCCACGAGCTCCCATCAAAAGACCTTTTGATAAGATTTGACCAACTTCACCAACTGTTGAAGCAGGTTTATCTGCTACTTCTTTGGCACCGTTTGTAATCGTCATCCCCATATTTGTACCAGTATCTCCATCTGGAACCGGGAAAACGTTCAATGAATTCACATATTCTGCTTGTTTATTCAAACGAGAAGATGCTGCTTGCACCATTTCTTGAAATAAACTAGTTGTAATTTTTGACACAATTATTCTCCTACGACCTTAATATTTTGAATATAAACATTGACAGTATCTGCTGCAATTCCAAGTTGATTTTCAAGATTGAATTTTACACGTTCTTGGATATTGCGAGAAACTTCGCTGATTTTGACACCGTAACTCATGACAGTGTAAACATCAACCGCAATGTTTCCTTCTTCAGTCGTTTTAACAACAACACCTTTGGCATAATTTTCCTTACGAAGGAGGGCCTGAAAATTATCCTTGATGGCTGACTTACTCGCCATACCGACTACACCGAAAATTTCAGTTGTAGCGCCACCGACAACTGTGGCAATCACGTCATCAGTCAATTCGATTTGGCCGTCTTTTGTATTGATTTTAACAGTCATATTTTGCTACCTCAAATAGTTTTATCACACTATTTTACCATAATTTCAATCTCCTGTAAAAAAGAAGATTGTGACAACCGATATCTTCTTGACTTTTACAACAAAAAATGACCCTACTGGATCACTTCTTTTTATTAAACACGTTCAACTTTGCCTGATTTCAAAGCGCGAGCTGAAACCCAAACTTTTTTAGGTTTACCGTCAATCAAGACAGTAACTTTTTGAAGATTTGGTTTAACAGTACGTTTTGTTTGGTTCATAGCGTGTGAACGGTTGTTTCCTGAAACAGTCTTACGACCTGTAAAGTAACATACTTTAGCCATTTGTATTTCCTCCTACGTAGTATAATCAAGGATGTGCTAGCACCACATACTAGACTATTCTACCACAATTCAAACCTTGATGCAAGAACTTTTTTCTATAGAAGAAAAAGACCTGAATAATCAAATCTTTCCTTTTTGATTCAATTACGCTTTATTCGCTCCAAATCAAAGATTTGTTCGCAGATAACCTATATTCTCCACTACAAAGTAGAAAAAGATCTGTGAATAATCAGATCTCCTTCACTTTATTCAATTAAGCTTTGTTTGCTCCAAATCAAAGATTTGTTCGCAGTTTTACGCCTTATTCGCTGAACCGAATACGTCAATGCGTTCTTCAACTGATGCTTGGATAGCTTTTACGCCGTCAGCCAAGAATTTACGTGGGTCGAAGAGTTTTTTCTTGTCGTATTCTGCTTCGTTTGCTTCATAAGCTGCTGCAAATTTACGAGTAGCGTTAGCGAATGCGATTTGGCATTCTGTGTTAACGTTAACTTTAGCAACACCAAGTTTGATAGCAGCTTGGATTTGTTCGTCAGGGATACCTGAACCACCGTGCAATACGATTGGGAAACCTGGAACAGCTTCAGTCAATTTTTTCAAGTGGTCAAGGTCAAGACCTTCCCAGTTTGCTGGGTATGGACCGTGGATGTTACCGATACCTGCAGCAAGGAAGTCGATTCCTGTAGCAACCATAGCAACAGCGTCTTCGATCGGTGCCAATTCACCTTTACCGATGATACCATCTTCTTCACCACCGATAGTACCAACTTCAGCTTCAACTGAGATACCTTTAGCGTGTGCCAATTCAACTACTTCTTTAGCTTTTGCAAGGTTTTCTTCAACTGGAAGGTGTGAGCCGTCAAACATGATTGAAGTGTAACCAACTTCGATACACTCAAGTGCATCTTCGTAGTGACCGTGGTCAAGGTGGATAGCAACTGGTACAGTGATGTTCATTGACTCAACAAGACCAGCAATCAAGTTGCGAGCTACTTTGTAACCACCCATGTATTTTGCTGCACCCATTGAAGTTTGGATAAGAACTGGAGCTTGTTTAGCTTCTGCTGCACGCAAGATAGCTTGTGTCCACTCAAGGTTGTTTGTATTAAATCCACCAACAGCATATCCGTTTTCACGAGCTGCTTTGACAAATTTTTCTGCTGAAACTAATGGCATTAGAATCGCCTCCTATTATTTTTTGGGGTTATCCCCATACCCTTCTATTCTACCATTTTTTCATAGAAATGGCTAGTCTAATCTGATTTTCTATGCGCTTTCATAATTTTCTTTTATAAATTGCAACAAAAAAAAAAAGACAGGCACAAAACCTGTCTACCTCTGCGGAAAGGGGGACTTGAACCCCCACGACCTAAAGCGGTCACAGGATCCTTAGTCCTGCGCGTCTGCCAATTCCGCCATTTCCGCTTAACACAAGAATCAGTATACCATGACACTAGTTCCTTGTCAACAACTTTTTTCAAAAAAATTGAAAATTAGTTTCCATTTTCCACTGCAGCAGTCACAAAGGCTGTGTAAAGCTCTTCAGCATGGTTTGGACGGCTGTGGTACTCTGGGTGATATTGAGCAGCTACGAAGAATTTTTTATCTGGCAACTCAACGATTTCCATCAAGCGATTATCTGGTGACACACCTGAGAAGACAAAGCCAGCTTCTTCAAATTGCTCACGGAATTTAGTGTTAAATTCATAACGGTGACGGTGACGGCGTTGCACCACTTCTTGATTATTGTAAGCTGCAGCTGCTTTTGAACCAGTTTTTAATTTACATGGATAAAGTCCCAAACGCAAGGTACCACCCATATCTTCAATATCAACTTGGTCACGCATCAAGTCAATAATTGGGTAAGCTGTGTCTGGATTTAGCTCAGCTGAGTTTGCCCCCTCAAGATTAAGAACATTGCGGGCAAATTCAATACAGGTCAGCTGCATACCTAAGCAGACTCCAAGCATTGGCACATCATTTTCACGTGCATAGCGAATGGCTTGTATTTTTCCTTCTGTACCACGTTGACCAAAGCCACCAGGGACGATAATCCCATCAGCATCACCCAATAAGGCTGCTGCATTGTCTGCAGTCACATCTTTAGCATTGACCCATTTCAAGTCGATGGCTGCATCATTTTCATAGCCTGAGTGTTTGAGAGCTTCAACAACAGACAAGTAGGCATCTGGCAATTCCACGTATTTCCCAACAAGGGCAATCTTTCTGGTTTTCTTAAGGTTCATCACCTTATCCACCATGGCTGTCCAGTCTGTCATATCTGCTTTTGGCGCATCCAATTTCAGGTGATCACAAACGATTTGGTCCATTTGTTGTGCTTGAAGATTGAGCGGGATTTGATACAAGTGCTCAACATCGCGAGACTCGATAACTGCTTCTGGCGCAACATCACAGAATTGGGCCAGTTTGTTTTTAACTCCTTGCTCAACAGGCTGCTCGGTACGAATGACCAACATGTTTGGTTGGATACCAAGTCCACGCAATTCCTTAACAGAGTGCTGGGTTGGTTTGGTTTTCATCTCACCCGCTGCTTTAAGATATGGCAAAAGTGTCGTGTGAATGTACATAACATTGTCAGACCCCACATCTGCTTTCATTTGACGAAGGGCTTCAAGGAAAGGCAAGCTCTCAATATCACCAACCGTTCCACCAACTTCAGTGATAATCACATCTGAGTCTGTTGTCACCGCCGCGCGTTTGATTTTATCTTTCAAGGCATCGGTGATATGTGGAATAACCTGAACAGTTGCTCCTAGGTATTCCCCACGACGTTCTTTGCGCAGGACTTCGCTGTAAATCTTACCTGTTGTCACGTTTGAGTATTTGTTGAGATTGATGTCAATGAAACGCTCGTAGTGACCGAGGTCAAGGTCAGTTTCAGCCCCATCATCAGTGACATAAACTTCTCCGTGTTGGTAAGGACTCATCGTCCCTGGGTCAATGTTGATGTAGGGATCAAATTTTTGGATGGTTACTTTAAGACCACGATTTTTCAATAAGCGACCCAAGCTGGCTGCCACAATCCCTTTACCGATGGATGATACCACACCACCTGTTACAAAAATATACTTTGTCATATTTACTCCTTTTGTATCTTCTCTTCTGGGAAAAACAAAATAGCCCCCTAGAAACTAGGGAGCTTTTTTCTGACCTCTAAAAGAGGTGCCCGAACAATACTATAAACTATTTTCGGTTACTTGTCAAATATCGAACTCTGAAAAATTACTCAACTTCTTCTAAGTCATCGTCTGAGTAATCATCATCTTCTTCATTCAATTCAACGTCTTCTTCCAAGTCATCATCTGGGATGATTTCGTTGATTTCTGAATCGTATGATTCGACCTCATCTTTTTCGTCATCTGGATTTTCTTCGTCGTATGAGGTATTTTCTTCTACGTCTTCATCGTCGTATGAATCTTCATCTTCAGGATCGTCGTTACCATAATCAATGGCATCGTCATCACCATCCATAAAGGCATTAACACGTTTTTTCTTACGTTTTGGTGCATCTTCATCGTCTTCTTCAAGTGTAATCACTTCTTCGTCGATTTCGTCGATTGCATACCATGAACGAAGACCCCACTTGTTTTCACCTAGAGGAATAAAGCTGCCATCCACATTCAAGTCTGAATAGAAGATTGGAAGCGCAGCACGAATCTCGCTGTTTGATTTTTCTAAGTAATTTTGGATTTCGTTTACCAAGTCATTGAAGTACATTTCATTATCACGACCACGTTCTTCCAAGATAGCACGCGCCACCTCGATCATTGATAATTCACTTTTTTCTTGTCCTGCAAATACATTTAATTCCAAGGCTATTCTCCTTTTTTGTCTTTCCTTGCTATTTTACGCTAATTTTCGCAAATAGTCAAAGATATTACCAAGGCAAATCAACTTTCTATCCTTCTTTGTGCGAATGCGGCATTTGTTCTCTCACCGGGCAGTCCACATGACAATCTCCGCAAGAACCTTTTTGATATATCGTATGTCGAATACTGAGTCCGACAGCGAGCGCAATGAGCGCTGCAATAATAATTGTTGCCATCATTTATCCTTCTTTCCAAGCTGCTAAATTATCCAAGCCAATGACTTTTTCCGTAGCCGTACGAGGTTTACGGATAATGAAATACCCCATACCAAGCAAAGCCAATCCAGCTACTCCTGTCCATAAATTGAAGGTTTGTCCATAGAGAAATACCAGTCCGAACTGATAAATCACTAGACTGACCACATAAGCCAAGAATGTCTGAAATACGATGGCGTACAAGGTCCATTTCCACTCAGCCATTTCACGCTTAATAGCTCCCATGGCCGCAAAACATGGAGCACACAGGAGGTTAAAGACAAGAAATGAATAAGCTGCTAGCGCAGAGTAATCCTGCTGCAAGCTGTGCCACAAAACTTTACTCGTTTCTCCCGCATCAGGATTGTTATAAAGAATCCCAAAAGTAGCAACCACCGTTTCCTTGGCCGCCAGTCCCGTGATAGCCGCAACGGTCGCCTTCCAATTTCCAAAACCAAGCGGTGTAAACATCCAAGCCAAACCACGACCTAAGCTAGCCAGCAGAGAATGATCCGTTTCGACTGCTTGCAGACGGAGATTGTAGTTGGACAAAAACCAAATCAAGACCGTCAAGCTGAAAATAATAGTACCTGCTCGTTTGGCAAAACTCAAACCTTTCCCCAGAGCGTAACGAAGAACCGCCGTCCATTTAGGGAGATGATAGGCTGGTAATTCCATAATAAACGGGCTGGTATCACCACTCAAGGCCTTTGTCTTTTTCAACGCAATTCCTGAGAGAATGATGGTGCCAAATCCGACAAAATAGGTGCTCGGAGCCACCCACGGAGTTTGCGGAAAAAACGCTCCTGCAATCAAGGCGATAATTGACAACTTAGCCGAACAAGGCATAAAGGTCGTTGTCATGATCGTAATTTTTCGCTCCCGCTCGTTCTCAATCGTCCGACTGGACATAATCCCTGGCACACCACATCCCGTTGATATCAACATCGGAATAAAGGATTTGCCCGAAAGACCAAAACGTCTAAACACACGGTCCATCACAAAGGCAATCCGGCTCATGTAGCCGCTATCTTCCAGAACGCCCAAGCAGAGAAAGAGCACGATAATCTGTGGCAAGAAGCCTAGAACAGTCCCCACGCCGGCAATAATCCCATCTATAATCAAGGACTGCAACCACGACTCAACCGCTAGACTTTCTAACCAAGATCGAACAGTTTCTGGAATCCACTCTCCAAACAAAACATCGTTGACCCAGTCCGTCCCCATTGTCCCAACAGTCTGAATGGATAAGTAATAGACCAGATACATGACTAGCGCAAAAATCGGCAGCGCTAAGATACGATTGGTCACCACACGGTCAATCTTATCGGACAAATTGAGCTTAAAGTCACTTTCCTGACTTTGCACCAACTGACAGACTTTTTCAATGAAAGCATAGCGCTCATTGACCACGATAGACTCCGCATCCTCTATGAAAATTTCCTCTGTGATACAGATGATATCCTTAATCTCTTTCTCCTGAAAAGCAGATAGAGGCATCTCCGACCAGACCAAACTATCCCCTTCGAATAATTTGATGGCATAAAAACGGCTAGATTTTTCTGAAACGCTATTGCCTAAAACCTCTACAATCTGGGCCAAGGCAGCTTCAAATTTATCATCATAGGTTGGAAAAACTGAAGCATCAACTTGGTTATGCCTTGGCTGAGCCACCACCTTCACCGCCTTATCCACCCCAGTATTGTGCAGCGCACTAATCGCAACAACTGGCGTCCCCATCAAATAAGCCATTTTCTCCATATTGATCGTTCTGCCTTGCGCCTGCAGTAAATCCGTCATGTTTAAGGCAATGGTCACTGGTACTCCAGTCTCAATCAACTGCGTCGTCAGATACAGATTTCGCTCCAGATTTGTCGCATCTACCACATCCAAAATAGCATCTACATGCGGGCTCAAGAGGTAATCTCTAGCCACCTTTTCTTCCGGACTGTAGGGAGACATGGAGTAAATACCTGGCAAATCTTGCACCGTCCAGTCGCTATGATTGCGTACAGTTCCGCTTTTGCGTTCGACCGTTACCCCCGGCCAATTTCCCACTCGCTGGCGTGATCCCGTCAATAAATTAAACAAGGTCGTCTTTCCCGAATTCGGATTTCCAATCAATGCAATCTGTGTCATCATTTTTCCTCCTCGATAGGCGCCACGCTAATGAGCTGGGCTTCTGACTTCCGTAAACTAAGTTCATAGCCTCTCAGACTGATTTCTATAGGATCTCCTAAAGGGGCCACCTTGCGCAAATACACTTTTGTATGCCGTGTTAATCCCATATCCATCAAGCGGCGTTTGGATTCATTGACCGCAAAAATCCCTTGAATAGTAGCAAATCGTCCAACAGGGAGCTCAGATAAAGAGATTACTGCCACCTCATTTGCAGCCTCCCTCACTTCTACCTTAGATAAGATGGAAGCATCAAAAGCTAAGCGATTAGCCTTTAACATGACAATAGCGCTCTGCTTGGTTTTCGATACCAATTCCAAGCGTGAACCAACTTTCAATCCCAGATTCGCCAAATGATGCACACTGTCATCTGGCAGTTCGATAGATATTATTTCATAAGGGCAGGAGACCCTTGCATCTAGCAAAATCAAGTTTCTTGACCTCCGATACAAAATGTGGTATAGATTTCTATTTTATACTAGTATAGCACACTTTAGAATTATCAGACGATTATCATAAAAAAATATTTTCCCACGCAAAAAGACCGGAATCACTTCCAGTCTTTTTAAATGATTATTTTACAGTTGCTGTGCTTGTGATCAATTCAACAGCTTTTTTCACTGTGATGTCATGTTTCAACATGTCTTCTGAAAGAAGCCCACGAACTTGTGGCACTTCCATGTTGTAAGTTGCAGCCAATTCTTCGATTTCAGCAGTGATTTCTTCTGCGCTTGCTTCGAAACCTTCTGCTTGTGCTACTGCTTCGATAACAAGGTTTGTTTTTGTACGTTTTTCAGCGTCAGCTTCGTATTGAGCGTGAAGATCTTCTTCAGTTGTACCTGTGATTTGGAAGTACATTTCTGGTGAGATACCTTGTTGTTGCATACCACCCAAGAATTCGTTCATAGCGCGGTGTACTTCTTCGTGTACCATTTCGCCTGGCAATTCAACGATTTCAGCGTTTGCTACAGCCAAGTCGATTGCTGCTGATTCAACAGCGTCGTCAAAGGCGATTTCTTTTGCTGCTTCCAATTCTTTACGGTATTTAGCTTTCAATTCGTCCAAGGTTTCAACTTCTTCGTCGATGTCTTTCGCCAATTCGTCATCCAAAGCTGGAACTTCTTTTACTTTAACTTCGTGGATTGTTGTCACGAATACTGCTGGTTTACCAGCCAAGTCAGCTGCTTTGTAGTCTTCAGGGAATGAAACTTCAACGTTTACAGTTTCACCAGCTGCATGTCCAACCAATTGGTCTTCAAAACCTGGGATAAATTGACCTGAACCAAGTTCAAGTGAGTAGTTTTCACCTTTTCCGCCATCAAATTCAACTCCGTCGATTGAACCAACAAAGTCAATCACTACAGTGTCGCCTGCAGCTGCAGCGCCTTCTTTGATTGCCAATTCGGCCAAGTTATTGCGTTCGCGTTCAACTTTAGCGTCTACTTCTTCGTCTGTTACTTCTTTAGAAACTTCTACTGAGACTGCAAGGTTTTTGTAGTCACCCAATTTTACTTCTGGTTTTGTAACAACTTCAGCATTTACAACCCAGTCTTGACCTTTTTCCATAGAAACAACGTCAATTTTTGGTTGTGCAACAACTTCGATACCAGCATCTTTAACAGCTGCTTCGTATGCGTTTGGCAACAATGCGTTTACAACATCTTGATAAAGAGCTTCTTCGCCGAAACGTTTGTCAAAAATGGCACGAGTGATTTTACCTTTACGGAAACCTGGAAGGTTGATATCTTTTTTAACTTTGTTAAATACACGATCCAATTCTGGTTTGATGGCTTCTTGAGCGATTGTGAAGGTCAATACGCCATGGTTTGTTTCTTTTACTTCAAATGATACAGACATTAGGTCTTACTCCTTAAAATTTTATTGTCATTCTTATCAATTCTACCATAAAGTCTTAAAAAAAACAAAATTTTTAGCTATTTGGTATGTGTTTAAAGCTCAAGAAACAGTCACTAAATATTAAAGTTGTTTTCCAATCAAAAACAAGCCAACTTTCGCTGACCTGTTCTGATTTTTTTATTTCAACCTTTGATCATTCTACTTATTGATTTTCTGGTATCGCCTTTTTCACCTCACCAACTGTTGCAGGATTGGCATCACTAAATAAAATCTTTTCACCATCCTCACTTCGCATTTCAACTTTATATGTTTCTTTTGTTTCATTTTCATTAACGAAGAAACCACCACACTCAATAATAGGCGTTTCATCAGGATATTTCGCTAGCATTGAAAGCAGATCTTTGTCTGTTTCTGATAATTTCACTAATTCTTTTACAGTTCTGTTAGAATACGTAGCATTAGTGGACTCAACTGCTGAAATATGGCTTGTTGCACGACTGTTGAGAAATACCATACCCAATATTATTAAAACACCACTGCCATATAATATTTTTTCATATCTACCCCCTATTTATTTGATACAACATATCTAGAACCCTTAGCTGGGTTGTAAGTATAAAAGAAAAGCCAAGATCCCTGTCCATTAACATATCGCGACTCTCCATTCCCCCAACTTTGCTCTACCAATTGACTGTTTCGTCTGATAGGTTCTATACGCTTCATATTCATTACCTACAACACCACCATTACCAACCGCTGTCCAAAGAAGCCAAGTCCCTGTCCCCTGAGCAGCTTCAAACTTGTATTCTGAAAAACGCCATCCTGATTCGTAAAACGGTTGTGATGCATACGACTCTCCCGCTGCCAAAATTTTAGGATGTTAGACAGCTTTATCTGGAGAAGCTGCTCGCCAAAAAGGAAATTCAACGAATCCTAGAGAGGTATCAACCATATCACGTTTTAAATAGTCCTTATAAGCCATTAAAGTCCCGCGATTAGTTTCTATAAGTGACGAATCAAAGTTAGAATCCCCGTTATCCTTAAAGATAAAGCCTCCCTCAGGTAAAACTTGACCTGTTCCAGACCAATATTTGTTATACTTGTCGGTTCTATAATTTTTTTAGGTGTCGCTGCAAAAACATTTTTTTGACAAAAAATAGATAATAGCAATATTGCACTGATAAAAACTTTTTTCATAGTAAGGCTCTTTTTAATCTATTAGCTAAAAGTTTTATTCCCAAAAGCAACTATACTAGAATTGAAATCTGACCTTTTAAAATTTCCCCTCCTTTTCCTTTATTAGCCAAGCGACGTTTCAATTCCACCTTTCTTCGTACTTACTTTACAATAAATAAATAAGTCAACTAAAAATACGCCTTCACAACTTGCGAGTATCATCTGTCTGATAGAGAGCTCGCGCTCCACCAATCAGCTTTGAACGGCTTGCCAAGGCTGTTACATGTGCACCTCCCAATTCCCTTTTAGCAGGGCGAATCGGCACCTGTACATGCTTGATGTGCATGCCAATGGCCGTATCCCCAATGTCCAATCCAGCTTGCGCTGTGATAAACTCTACCTCAACAGGGTCTTTCATGAATTTGAAGGCAGCTAATTGACCCGAACCACCTGCATGCAGACTGGGAAGAACGTTGACGATTTCTAAGTCTTTTTGAAGAGCCAGTTCACGCTCCACCACCAAGGCTCGATTGAGGTGTTCACAACCTTGAACAGCTAAGAAAATACCTCGTTTTTTCGTTTCTGCGAGAATCGTTGAGACAATCGTTTCTCCGATTTCTATACTCGAATCTTGTCCAATGTGCCCTCCGAGGACTTCACTTGAAGACAAGCCCAGCACAAAAATTTGTCCAGCTTGAACAGCTGATTTTTCAAGAATTTCAATGATAAGCGCTCGCGTTTCCTGAGCAAGGGTTGTCAGATCCATTTAATCCTTCTTTCTAGTCACACGGATGAAAGCTTGATATAGGAGATAACCCGCCGTCATACCAACTATATTTTGCATGGTATTGGCCACTACTTCTGCCAGAGCTGCGCCAAGGCCATTCATCACACTAGAGGCGAGGAGATAAGTTGCCACCATAAAGAACGTAGCGTTAGCCAAGCCCAAAGGGCGTTTCTTCCCAGTCATCCCCGCCAGATAACCTTGACCACCATGCGCCACAAGGCTAATCAACATCCATTGAGGATAGCCAGACAAAAGGTCAAATAGAAAGGCTGACAGACCACCTACAATAGCCCCTTGGCGTCCTCCTATGTAAAAGGCAGTGAAAAAGATACCTGCGTCCAATAGAGTTACAACTCCAGTCGCAGTCGGGAGTTTAACAAACATACCCAGGACAATGGTCAGGGCTGTCAAAATAGCAATGCGACTTAATTCCTGTGTTTTTTTGTTAGTCATATTCCCTCCTAAACTGTTGGTTAACACCGTACTGGTCGGCTTGTGCAATAGCCTGATAGACAAACCCCTTGGCTTCTACAACCGCACGGTCAATCGGCATTCCTAGAGCCAACTTCGCAGCAATACTAGAAGCAAAAGTACAGCCCGCTCCGACATTATTCGTCTCCAAAACCGGATAGGTCAAGACTTGAAATTCCTTACCATCATAAAAAACATCGATAGCTTGGGCTTTTTGTAGACGATTACCACCTTTAACGACCACATACTTGGCTCCCAAAGTGTGTAATTTTTCAGCGGCTAACTTCATGTCCTCAACCGTTGGAATATCCATTTGCATCAAAATCTGCGCTTCTACCAAGTTTGGCGTGACGATGGTCGTGTAAGGGAGGAATTTTAGCAACTCATCGCGCAAGCGGCTGACTTCCAAGTCGTGAGTTTCCTTGCAAACCAAGACTGGATCCAAAACCACCGGACGATCAGCATGGTTTTTGACAAAGGCCAAAGCCACATCCGCAACCTCAACCGTTGGAAGGAGACCAATTTTTATAGCTGCAAAATCTACATCCTTGAGACTAGCCAGCTGGTCAGCAACAATGCCAGCATCAATCGGAACCACATCAAATCCCTTGTCCGTCATCCGTGTCAAACAGGTCACAGCTACAAAGCCATGCAACTGTTCGCGGGCATAGGTCGTCAAGTCTGCATGCAGACCACCACCGGAAAAAATATCATTTCCTGAGATTGCTAAAATCGGTTTACTCATAGATAATCTCCTTCAAATACAAGCCATTCCCTGCTGCGGTCGGACCCGCCAAGTCACGATTTTTAGCTTCTAAAATCTTCTGAATCTGCTCAACCGGCATCCGTCCATTCCCGATTTTCAAGAGAGTTCCCACCATATTTCGAACTTGCTTATAAAGAAAGCCATTTCCCGTAAAAGTGAAAATCAAAAACTGGCGCTCCTCATCAAAACGAATGTCTGCTCGATAGATCGTACGGACCTTATGTTCCACACTAGTTCCGGCTGCAGTAAAACCAGTAAAATCATGGGTTCCAACTAGGTCTTTGATAGCTAACTGCATTGATTCAAATGCAACTGGATAGGGATAATGGGTAGCGTAATGGCGCATCATAGGGTTTTTAGGACGACCGATATCCACCAAAAACTCATAGGTTTTACTGTGTGGATTGTACCGAGCATGAAAATCATCCGAAACCTGCTCTACAGACACAATGTCAATATCCTCCGGGCATTGTGTATCCAGCCCAAAGCGCAACTTTTCCACATCACGCGCCTGCGGTAAGTCAAAATGAATGACCTGCCCATAAGCATGAACACCCGCATCTGTTCGACCCGCACCGTGTATAGTCACCGCCTGACCGCTATTTAAGCGCAAAAGCGTCTTTTCAATTTCCTCTTGCACTGTACGGCAATGAGGCTGACGTTGAAATCCTGAAAAATCTGTCCCATCATAGGAAATAATTGCTTTGTATCTTACCATAATTAGATTGTAGCTTAGGCGAGAGCTGAGTACAAGTAAAATAGACTCTATCTGTCCTAGACCAGATGAAGATTCGCTTTTCCTAACTAAATAGTGTATAATAACAGAAAAAACACCTAGAAAAACTAGAAAAAGGAGTTGCGCAATGGCTCCCCATACACGAACAGAGGTCTTTCAAGACGTCATTTCTTATCTTAAAACACAAGGTATCCGAATCACTGAGACACGCAAGGCTGTCCTTCAATTTTTGATTGACAGCCCCGACCATCCTAGCGCTGATATGATTTACACTGCACTGCATCCGCAATTTCCAAACATGAGCCTAGCTACCGTCTACAACAATCTGAAGGTGCTTGTAGACCACGGATTCGTATCGGAAATCAAGCGTTACAAGGATGCGACAACCTATTACGACTTCATGGGTCACGACCACCTCAATGTCATCTGTGAAACCTGCGGAAAAATTACCGATATTGAATTGGACATGCCTTCTGCTGAGTCAGAAATCGAGCAACTGTCCGGTTACAAAATTACTCGCGAAGTCACCACAGCCTACGGCATTTGCCCCGATTGTTCTTCAAAATAGGGAGACAAGATGTGAAAAAGATACAGGCACTTCCATTTGCAAGCACAGGGCTGTTACTGGGTATCGTTGCACTCAGCAACCTTATGAAGAACTTCATCGCAATGGTCTCTAGCATTCTTTTTGTGATAGCTGGATGCCTTTTCCTGGCTATCCTCATCAAAATAGTCACC
This sequence comes from Streptococcus gallinaceus, assembly GCF_040545695.1. Classification (NCBI taxonomy): domain Bacteria; kingdom Bacillati; phylum Bacillota; class Bacilli; order Lactobacillales; family Streptococcaceae; genus Streptococcus; species Streptococcus gallinaceus. The sequence goes on from NZ_JBEPMK010000004.1 coordinate 161,195, forward strand.
TACCCAGCTGAACTACAGCTTTTACTGAAGCAAAGTTTACCGACTTCTAGCCTGCCAACTTTAGCCATGGCTATGATGCTAGCTGGGCCGCGTATTCCAGTTTTTTGGTATATCGGTTTTATCATCCACCTTGGATTTATGGCCTACTTTACAGGGCTTATCTGGAAAAAGAGTCGACTAGATGACCTCTATCCTAGCTGGTACATCGTCTATGTTGGTCTGGCAGCAGGAGCCATCATCGCTCCACAAATCGGCACTGGCCCCCTCGGTTGGTTTTGCTGGATAGTTGGGCTCATTAGCTACCTAGTACTGCTACCGTCCGTCCTCTATCGATTGAAGAAAATTCCTATTCCAGCTGCAAATCGACTCAACCTTGCCATTTTAGCTGCTCCAGCATCCTTGTTGTTGCTAGGTGCATTGGCTCTCAAGATTTCCTGGGCTATTCTTCCTTTGCTTTGCCTCTCTCAAATCTTTTATATCGGAACCATTTTCCTCCTGCGGACAACTTTCCAACACCCTTTTAGTCCGACTTGGTCTGGCATGACCTTCCCGTCTGTCTCGACAGCGACAGCTTTATTTGATAGCCTCGCCTACCTAGGCAACACTCAGCCAGCCCTGACAGCTCTAGCCTATGCGGAAATCATCTTTGCCACCGGCATCGTTGGACTTGTTGCTCTTCATTATCTGAATTATGTATATACAAAAAAAGGACTAAGTTAGTCCTTTTATTTTTTAATAAGTTGCCAATCGTTTTTCCAATCGATCTTGGCCCCAAGCGTAGAGGGTACAAATCACCCAATAAATCAGGGCTACGCAGATGTAGACCGTCATGTAATCCGACTTGGCCCCACCGACAATTTTGGCTTTATTGAAAATCTCTGGCACTGTAATCATAGCCGTCAAAGACGTTGACTTGACCATATCCAGCAAGACATTGCTCAACGGAGGCAAGGCAATCCGAAAAGCCTGAGGAATAATCACTTTTCTGTAAATAATAGATGTTTTCAAGCCCAGAGACTTGGCCGCTTCCCATTGCCCGTTATCCACAGCTTTCAAGGATGAGCGGATAATTTCTGAAATATAGGCACTGGACATAGAGGTAAAGGCAAGGATGCTAGAAGTGACCGCATCCAACTCAATTCCCATAAACGGGAGCCCAAAATAGATGAAAAAGAGCAAAACCATAAGCGGAATCCCACGCATCAAGGAGACATGGAGAGTCGCCAACCAGCGCAGGGGTGAAATGTGGGACATGCGCATCAGAGCCACAAAAAAGCCGAAGAAAGTCCCCAAGCCGAAACCAATTAGAGACAAGGATAGGGTGAATGGAAGTCCTTCCAATATTTTAGGGACAGCTTCCACTGCCAGTCGCGGGTCAAAAACAGCCTGCCAATTTATCATGTCATTCTCCTTATGCAAACAAAGAAGTTGAGCTTCCTCAACTTCTTTGATGTGCGGTCACCGAATTATTTTTTGCCAGAGGTGTCCACCACCGGAATATCTTTGACATCTTTCAATGGCTCTGTCAAATCTTGTCCGGCATAGTATTTTTCAGAAATTGCTTTGAGCATGCCATCTTTTTTCATTTCTTTGATAACCCCGTCAATTTTATCCTTGAGACTGGTATCTTTTTTACTCATGATGATCACACTGCTTGATGGATTGTATTTGACATTGCCCATTTTCACTTTGATGTCTGGGAATTTTTCAGTAATCAACTTAACCGCAATCACTTGTGTGTAGTAGTCATTTGGGATAAAGTCTGTACGACCTGTTGAGACATCACGGAGGTAAACGTCATTGGTTACATTATCGTAGATGACTGGTTCTGCCCCCAATTTTTCAGCAATCTTCATGAATTGCGTTCCGGCACCACCACCAGCTTTTTTCCCTTTCCAGTCTGAAAGATCTGCTTTGGTGATATTGGATGAACCGTCTTCGCGGACAATCATGCCACCGACTGAGTACTTGTAGGCATCCGAGATGTTGTATTTTTCTTTGCGCTCTTCTGTTGGGTCGAAGTTGTTAACCGTGATATCAACCTTGCCGCTATCCAGAGAGGTAAACGCTTCTGCAACACCGATTTCTTGGTAATCAATCTTGATGTCCAAGCGTTTGCCGATTTCATTGAGCATATCAATCTCATAGCCGACCAACTGGTCTTTGTCATTATGAAATGATGTTGGGTAAAGCGTACCAGGGGTAGCTACCCTGAGAACGCCTGCTTCTTTAACCCGGTCCCACTCGCTTTGGTTAGCAGATTTAGACGAACCATTTGAACACGCTACAAGAGCAACTGACGATAAGACGGCCAGAGAAGCCAGTACTTTTTTGAACATAAAAATCTCCTTTTTTCTGATGTTAAATCATCAACGAAAATAGGTTAACACAATGAAAGCCCTTTTAGCAAACCATTTGTCTGAAAATTTTTATAAACATTTCTACTTTAGCAAACCTCGGTCTTCCAAGTCCGATGCAAGTTGCAAGAGAAGATTTTCTCCTCCCTTAGCTGCCGTAAATTGAACACCAAGCGGGAGACCTTGATCGGTCTCATAGGTTGGCAAACTAATGGCTGGCTGACCCGTTAAATTGGCTGACTGGGTAAAGGGCGTCCAAGCTAGACTATCTGCAAACATCTCCCAAATCAAGTCCTGCTGCTCCATCATGGAATAGTCATCCATGTTGAGCAAACGATCTTTTAATTCCGAACTGAGCGCAAATTGCCCATGACGAGGTGCGGGGCCATTCACCGTCGGGGTCAAAAGGAGGTCATATTGCCGATGGAAATTCCACATCTGTGCGCTGTAATTGTCCCAGTCCTGCAACACCTTGGAATAAACTTTGGCAGGAATTTTTTGCCCGCTACGGAAAATCGCCCAGGTCATCAACTCCATGTCATCTGGCGTCATCGTCCGACCAAATCCCGCCTCTATCTCATCAAACATCTGAGCCGTTTCCACGCTGTTCATGATATAGTAAGACCTCATGGCAGCCAATCCATCAATGGGCTGATGAGTTAGTTCGCTGACGTGATGCCCCAGTTTTTCCAAGATAGGAAGCAGACTCAAGACTGCATTTCTAGCATGGTCTGATACTTGACTACCAATTGGCGACTCCAGGCTATAAGCAATTTTCAAAGGCTGACGAGAATTTGTACTATTCAAAAGTGGATGCGGAAAAGGACTTTCCAGCTGACAAACCTGCATACCGTAAAGAAGATTCCGCGTGTCCCGTACCGACTTGGTAATGGCAAATTGACTGGATGCTCCTTGCCACCCTCGAAAAGAAGTCGGTCCAACTGGAACCCGACCACGGCTGGGCTTGAGACCGATTAACCCATTAAAACTAGCAGGAATCCGAATGGAACCACCACCATCCGAAGCCGCCGCCAAAGGAACCATCCCCGATGACACTGCAGCCGCAGCTCCGCCACTAGAACCACCTGCATTGCGACTGGTATCCGCTGGCAGATTAACCGCTCCGTGCAAGCTCGAGTCCGAAATATTCTTGAAACCAAATTCCGGCGTATTGGTCCGCCCCAAGATCACAAAACCAAGCTCCTCTAGCTTTTTGACATAATTATCTGTTATCCGAGAACGGTTGTTAGCAAACAGCCGAGACCCTGACGTAGCTAATTCTCCCACTTGCTGCTGTCCCAAGTCTTTCAAGAGAATGGGTACACCGCCAAACAATTTCCCAGAAAAATCACCCATCTCCGCTTTTTCTAATGCCTGCTCATACTGCTTTGACACGACCGCATTAAGCTGAGGATTGAGCCGCTCAATCTTCTCAATCGCCTCCGTCACCAGCTCCTTAGATGATACCTTCTTTTCCCTGACCGCTTGCGCCATCTCTGTCGTATCTCTCCACATAGCACCCTCCCTAAAAATCACTTTGGTTTCAGACTATCATGAAAGCAAAAAATCAGCAAGTAATACTTGCTGATTTTGGGTTATAAATAGCGACCTTCTACATGCAAGGCTTTGCAAACCGCACGAAGGTTATCATCCGTTAACACATCATTTTCTTGGACCGGTTTACCACTAATCCGTTGTAAATCAAGAGCAAGACCCGCCGCTTTATTAGCCGTTTCAATCAGACCAAAGCAATCTTCGTAGTCCACTCCGGTGCTAAGCACACCGTGTTTTGCCCAAACAACCAAACGAGTATGCTCCAACAATTTTGCAGTTGCCTGTCCAATTTCTTTCGTTCCCGGCACCATCCAAGGTAAGACATCTATTCCGTCAGGGAATACAACGATGGATTCCGTCAATACACTCCACAAGTCACGTGTCAGCGACTCGCTTGTGACTTCGTTTAACAAAGAATAAAGCACGATATTGGTCGCATGATTGTGAATCACCACTCGATGCTCTTTATTTTGTGCATAACGAGCTGCGTGCGCTAAAATATGCATATATATTTCAGAAGTTGGTCGTTTCCCTGTAACAAAACCTGCTACAATGTCATAACCAGTCTCTGTAACTTTCACGATACCGGTATCCACTGCTGGTTGCTCTTTTAAATATCTAAAATGACTTCCTGAAGCAGTAATCAACAAATATTGCCCTTGAAAATGATGAGGAACCTCTAATAAATTTTCAACGACAATGGGTTCTGAGTAGATACGGTAATCAGTATCAGCTAAATCTGTCGCCATTTCCTGAATTTCTTGTTCAGTTAAGCGATAGCTAATATTTCCCCCATTATACTCATCCCATCCTTTGGACCACATATCGTAGGTCGTCTCTATCATCTCGTTTATATATCTAGGATAAGACATTTTTTCCTCCTTCTCACAACTTCGTTTCTTTTTGCTTTTCAGCACGGTATTTTTCGATGATTTGTGAATAGTATTGTCGTTTTTCCTTTTGTTTTTCATCATAGTCCTTAAAAAGATTTTGACGACTAATGACAAGCCCTAATATCAAAGCAAACACCGTCAATATAATTTGTTTACTGATTACACTATAAACAAACAACAGAAAGGCAAATACAATCATTAATTTCCATTGTAATTTTGTCATATGTCACTCTCTTTCTAGATCTATGTGCGATGCCTACTCAGCTATTCTTCTAACAAGCTCTTGTTGTATTTTGCACGGTTTTTAAGCAATAATACAAACAGAACCAACCAACCTGCAAACAAGACAAAGGCTACAATATCACCTGAAAACATGTGTGTTAACATATAACGCAAATCTGGTCCTTCAAAGGTTGCCCATGAAATCATACCACCTGTTTTATCCTTGAGTGTACCTGATTCTTGTGCCAATTTTGTCATATATGGTGTGAAATAGGTTGCACCATACAAGAACAATGGAGCAGAAAGGAAACCATGGATAATCATACGCAATACATTACCATTTGTTAACAACAAAGCACCAACTACGAAAGAAAGATTGACGATTCCGGCAAATGGAAGCACGATATTACCTGGCAAAACAATAGAGAATCCTAACAAGAATACCATTGTAAAGATAACAGCTACCCACAATTCATTCCGGCCACCAAGAATTGGCCAGTCCAAACCGATATAAACTTCACGTTCTTGGAATTTGTTCCGCATAAACTCTGAAACTGCTTCTGAAATTGGCGCCAAAGCTTGAGCAAACAATTTAGAAACCATTGGGAACAATTGTAAAGCCGTTGCTGCTTGAACAGCCAATGTACATGCATATGGGAAACCATTCCCTGAAGCAAGGCCCAAGGCAAAACCAATGATTGCACCCATGACGGCATTTTCTCCAAAAATACCAATTTTTTCTTTCAAATTATCCGCATTAAATTCCTTGTTCAAAAATGGAATCTTCTTCAATAATTCATCAATTGGATACAAAATAACAGCAATCAAACAAATAAAATGAGGAACCGTCACACCCGGAATACCTGTCAAACGTTCAACTTCGGGTGCAAAAGCATCACCCAATTTTAATTCCAAAACGATTAAAATCGCCGCTGCCAAGAAACCAAAGAAGACGTTATTTGTAAAGTAGGTAACCAATACTGCTGAGAAGATTTTGTTCCAGACATTCCACAAGTCGACGTTCAAAGTTTTTGTTTGGTTAAACATCAACAACAATACGTTGATTCCGACTTGTACTGGAAACATAAGAAAGGCATAAGGCCAAGCCCAAGTAATAGAAGCCGCCCCTGGCCAACCAATATCAACAGCTGGCAACGATAAACCAGTATTGGTTGCTAAATCATTAGCGGCAGCACCCATACTAGTCATAATAAAATTAACCAATAGGTTCATACCGGTAAAGGCAATCCCTAAGGTCAACGCAGAAGTAAAGGCATCCCGCACCTTCATTCGCATACAAAGAGCAATAATAAACATCAAAAACGGAACAAAAACTGCAGCACCCAAATCAAGAATGTACTGAACTATATTTTTTAATACTTCCATTTGTTTTTCTCCTTCTCATCCTAAATAGACCTTATTTGTTAATGAAATCCAATATTTTTTTATATTCTGCGTCTTTTCCCATACCTGTTAAGAAGGCAATTCCATTAAACATTGGAATTGGATACTCTTTTTTAGGCTTCGCAATATAGATATAACCATCCGCATCTTTAATATAATGATCCAATGATTTCATATCAACCGCTTCTACTGTTGCTTGAATTTTGTCTTTTTCAAACATCCGTCCCACTGTACTAGCTACCGTTTGAGAAGTCGCCACACCAGATCCGCATGCTACGATAAATTTTTTCATAAGTAAACCTACTTTCTTTATTTGTTGAAAATTGTCAAAATATCTTGCGCTGACTTGGCTTGAACAAGAGCGTCAATGAATTCCTCTCCATTGAACAAATCCATCAATTCAGCCAAGAGAGCTACTTGTTCTCTCGGATTCGTAATCCCTAGCATCAAAATATACTGAGGTTCAACTACTACATCATCCGTTCCCATCTGAATAAACTGCATCCCTTTTTGAGTTAGCCGATTAAAATAGATAAAGGGTTTCTTGATATGCTCTGGCATCGTATGCGGAATAGCAATCGTAATCGCAGCCATTTCTAGACCTGTTGGATACTCTTTTTCTCTCTCCAGTAGAGCTGTTTCATAGGTAGCCGTAACGTAGCCTAGTTCACGCAACACTTTTGCCTTCTCTGCAAAAAATTCTTCTACAGAGACCGATTTACAATTTAGATCAATCAACTCTTCTTGTAATAACTGAGAAACAATCCCCATCTCAACCTTTCTCCTTTCTACAAATTCTGACGAGATGAAGCAAAAGATATAAATCTTCATCAATACCAAACGAAATTTGATATTCTTTCTGGAGCAACTCTTTTAGAGATTGTAAGATTTCGTACTCTTTAGCATACATCTCTTTGGTCAAGTTCAATAATTCTTCAATACGTTGATCTTCAGTAGGCTCTCCTTTCTTTTTCGACAACATTCTTACCAAAAAATAACGCAAGTGAATCACAAAACGACTATAAGCCAAACTATCTTTTTCCAATCCTCCACCGATTTGACGATCTATCAGCAAAAGAACCCTATTCAGCAATTCACTCAGTTGTACAACATCACTGACCTGTTCACTGTCGATCAAACCGTTCACAAAGTGTAAGGTAAAGAAGGAAACTTCTTGGCGTTTTAATTGAAGATGATATTTTTCATTCAGGAAAGGAATAATCTCTTTTGCAGTTCGGTATTCATCTGGATACAGATAATTCAACTGATACTGAAACGGATCATATTCGATTCCTTCATCATTTCTCTCCAAGGCAAATTCAATATGTTTGGCAATCGTAAAGATAAACGATTCATTTAAGGTTTTATGCAGTTCCTTCTCCGCAAAATGCACAACGTCCTCTGCCATCAAATACACTTCACTGGCAACACTTTTCAGATTTTCAAGCAGACCTTTCTCTTGTTCATTTGACTGAACCGTAAAAATCCGTGAGATGTTTGCTTCACTCACAATATCTCCCTTTTTCTTGTTAAATCCTATTCCTTTCCCAAGAGCAACAATCTCATTGCCATTGCGGTCTAACACCAATAAAGCATTTTGATTCAACGATTGGACGACTTTCATTATTTCCCCCTTCCTTTGTAAAAGCAAAAAAAGCACAACCAACCCTATATCATAGAATCAGTTATGCCTAATTGAATAGTTACATACTTTATATTACTGACATCAGTATATCACTTTTTTACGTTTTTGCAAGCGTTTTTATGAAAATATTTTTATAATTCATCAAATGCATCTTTTACTTTATTAAAGAAACCTTTTTTCTGTGGATTTACAGCAATATTTCCAGCGGCCGCAAACTCGCGTAGGGCTGATTTTTGCTTATCATTCAGTCCTGTCGGAGTGACGACATTGATGGTCACGTACTGATCTCCCATAGCACCACCACGCAAACTTGGAGCGCCTTTGCCCTTGAGACGGAATTTCTTGCCTGTCTGAGTTCCCTCAGGAATCAATAAATCAACATCTCCATGGACCGTTGGAACATGGACTGTGTCTCCGAGTGCTGCCTGTACAAAATTCAAGTCCAATTTATAATGAATCGTTGTGCCTTCACGTTCGAACTTATCTGAAGCCTGAACTTGAATAATGACGTAGAGATCCCCATACGGACCTCCGTTGAATCCTGCTTCACCTTGTCCCGCGAGACGCACTTGTTGACCAGTTTCAACACCAGCAGGAATCTTCACTGTTACTTTATGCGCTTGTTTTTCATGACCTGTACCATGACAAGTATGGCAAGGTTCTTTGATTTCTTTCCCAGTGCCGTGACAGACATCACAAGTCATTTGACGGCGCATGGTACCAAGCGGTGTATGTGTATCAACACTAATTGTCCCCGAACCATGACAGCGACCACACGTTACAGGACTCGTTCCTGGCTTCGCACCCGTTCCTGTACAAGTATGACAGGTTGCTTCACGATTGTAGCTGACTTCTTTTTCAGTACCGAAAATTGCCTCTTCAAACTTGAGGTCCACACGATACTGCAAATCGTCACCTTGACGAGGGGCATTCGGATTGCGGCTTGCACCGCCACCGAAGAAACTTGAAAAGATATCTTCAAATCCGCCAAAACCAGCTCCGTCAAAGCCACCAAAACCACCAGCTCCACCGCCAAAGCCACCATTGGCTCCCGCAGGACCATACTGGTCATAGGCCGCACGTTTTTGCTGGTCGCTCAGTGTTTCATAAGCCTCTTGCACATCCTTATATTTTTGCTCCGAACCATCTTCCTTGTTGATATCTGGATGGTACTTTTTCGACATTTTGCGATAGGCTCGCTTGATCTCATCCTGAGAGGCGTCCTTGGACACCCCCAGACGATCATAGTATTCCGTATTGTTCATGTTTTATTTTCCTTTATTGACAAAAACAGACGGAGCGAGGCGCCCCGCCTATTTGAGTTTCTCCTCATTATTTACGGCATGAGGAAGCAAAATCGATCATATTTTGCTGACGAATTAATAAGGCACTTAGCTGAGCTAACTTATTTTTAGCTATCAATGACAGTCAAGCTAATTTGTTACGCAGTGGTTGGGTGGTATCTAAGTACTGATAAATCAGCACTTAGATACCTACTCAACTGTGCGGAGGTAAAACGACGAAATTGAATTTCTAAGAAATTACCAATTTCTGTTTCACTCTTATTTCTCAGTAAATTCACCGTCTACAACGTCATCGCCTGCTGTTGAACCAGCGTTTGCTGCACCTTCAGCACCTTGAGCGGCTTGTTGTGCTGCAGCGGCTTGTTCATACAGTTTTACTGCAAGAGCTTGTGCTTTTTCGTTAAGAGCTTCAAGTTTTGCTTTCATGTCGTCCAAGTTGTTTGCTTCTTGAGCTGCTTTCAATTCATCAAGAGCTGCTTGAGCGGCATCGCGTTCAGCGTCAAAACCTTTGCCTTCAGTTTCTTTGATTGTTTTTTCAGTTGCAAAGATGGCTTGGTCAACTTCGTTACGGAGGTCAACTTCTTCTTTACGTTTGGCATCTGCTTCAGCATTTGCTTCAGCATCTTTCATCATGCGATCGATTTCTTCGTCTGTCAAACCTGAGTTAGATTGGATAACGATGTGTTGTTCTTTTTGTGTACCGAGGTCTTTTGCTTTTACAGAAACAATACCATTTTTGTCAATGTCGAATGTTACTTCGATTTGTGGGATACCACGAGGCGCTGCAGGGATATCCGTCAATTGGAAACGTCCAAGCGTCTTGTTGTCTGCCGCCATTGGGCGTTCACCTTGGAGAACATGGATATCAACGGCTGGTTGGTTGTCTGCTGCAGTTGAGAAGACTTGTGATTTAGATGTTGGAATTGTTGTGTTGCGGTCGATGAGTTTTGTAAATACGCCACCCATAGTTTCGATACCAAGTGACAATGGTGTCACGTCAAGAAGGACAACGTCTTTGACATCACCAGTGATGACACCACCTTGGATAGCCGCACCCATAGCAACAACTTCATCAGGGTTAACTGATTTGTTTGGCTCTTTACCAGTTTCAGCTTTAACAGCTTCCACAACGGCAGGAATACGAGTTGAACCACCTACAAGGATGACTTCGTCGATTTCTGACAATGACAAACCTGCATCTGAAAGAGCTTGACGGACTGGTTGTTTTGTACGTTCTACAAGGTCGCGCGTCAAATCGTCAAATTTCGCACGTGTCAAGGTCAATTCCAAGTGGAGTGGTCCAGCATCACCAGCTGTGATAAATGGCAAGCTGATTTGAGTTGAAGTAACACCTGAAAGGTCTTTTTTAGCTTTTTCAGCAGCATCTTTCAAACGTTGTACGGCCATTTTATCTTGTGACAAATCAATGCCGTTTTCTTTCTTGAATTCAGCAACCAAGTGGTCGATAATTTTTTGGTCAAAGTCATCACCACCAAGTTTGTTGTCCCCTGCAGTCGCAAGCACGTCGAAGACACCGTCACCGAGTTCAAGGATTGATACGTCGAATGTACCCCCACCAAGGTCAAATACCAAGATTTTTTCTTCTTTATCTGTTTTGTCAAGACCGTATGCAAGAGCTGCTGCTGTTGGTTCGTTGACGATACGCTCTACTTCAAGACCAGCGATTTTACCAGCATCTTTAGTTGCTTGACGTTGTGCATCATTGAAGTAAGCTGGAACTGTGATCACTGCTTTGGTTACTTTTTCACCAAGATAGTCTTCAGCGTAACCTTTCAAGTATTGAAGAATCATAGCTGAAATTTCTTGTGGTGTGTATTCTTTACCGTTTGCAGAAACTTTTTCAGCAGAACCCATTTTTGATTTGATAGAAATGATGGTATCTGGGTTTGTTACGGCTTGGCGTTTTGCAGCATCACCAACGATGATTTCACCATTTTTGAATGATACTACTGAAGGTGTTGTACGGTTACCTTCTGGGTTTGCGATAATTTTTGATTCATTTCCTTCAAGAACTGCTACTGCTGAGTTAGTTGTACCTAAGTCAATACCAATGATTTTAGACATGTTTTTTACCTCTATTAATTTATATCTTCTTTTGACATTCTTCTTAAGTAGTACGGACGCAAGCAACCGCCTTTGGCGTTTCATTGCTAAGATTTGAGCCCCTAGTCTCTAATCTTCCGAGAGTTAGAGTAACTTGCTCTAACTCCTTTACTACAGCGAAGAATGTCGGTTGGGCAAGCTTTCAGCTTGCTATTTTATTTTTACGTTTTTATTGTTTCTAGTTTTACGACTTGGTGGTCGCGTCATTCAAGTATTACAAAATGGCTAGTTGTACACCACTACCATGGCTGGTCGGAGGACGCGTTCATGGAGTTTGTAGCCTTTTTGGAAGACTTGTGCGATGGTGTCTGCTGGATGGGCATCATCCGCAGGCACTGTTTGGATAGCCATGTGGAAGTTGTGGTCGAAGTTGCCTTCTGTTGACACTTCTTCGATTCCTTCCTCTTTCAAGGCTTGAACCAAGCTTTCTTGGACCATTTCCAAGCCTTTTTTAACGTCTTCTGTCAACCCTTCAACAGCTAAAGCACGCTCTAGGTTGTCCAGACTTGGCAAGACTTTTTTAGCAAGATCTTGCGAGCGATAGCGTTGCAAGTTTTGGCGTTCTTCGTTGGCACGACGTTGGATATTTTGCATTTCAGCATGCGCACGCAAGTATTTATTTTCAAAATCCTCTGCTTTTTCCTGTGCTAATTCCAAATCGGTCTTTTCAGGTGCTGTCTCAGTAGCTTCAACAGTTTCATCAACCGTATCGACTTCCTCGACTACTTCCTCTTTTTTAATATCTTCTGACACGATGGCCTCCTTTTAATGTACTTCGTAATGATTGCTATTGAGATAGCGGTAATAATCGCCCAATTTCATGAAGAGCACGCGACCGATAATATTGATCAGACTCATCTGTCTGCGATAGTCCATGTCAACTGGACCAATCAGATTCAACTGCGCTATTCCCCTATAGGGAATTGGAAATTGGTGCTGAATAACCGTCACATCTTGCAGAGCCTTTTCGGGGTGATCGCCAACCCAAATCTTGGTTGACTCCATCTCCTTGAGACCGTTACGCAAGCTAAACGCCACCGCTTGTTCATTGTCTAGAAATTGGTAGATTCCCAATCCACTGTATTTCAAGGAAGCAACCTTCCCTGAAATAAATACCGTCTCTTGGAAAAGATTTTCAAAAATGTAATCCATCAAGTCCAGCACATTGTCCGTCGTAGTGAAATACTTCTGCACCACTTGAGGAATCTCTGTCCGCAAACGATAATGGATATCCAAAACCGTCTGACCACAAAAACGTTCATCAACCAACTGCTTGAAAATCAGCAAATCCCGACTGAGAAAGTTCTTAGGAATAGCAAACTGAACGGTAACCGGCTTGGACTCATCCAAAGTCAAGACTGCCAAGGCATCATGACTGCTGAGCTGCACGATATCGAAGGAAGTCAGGCATTGATTTTTCGGTTCAACATCTAACAATACAGATGTAAATCCTGTCAACTCCGCCAATAGTTGATTGGCCCGCTCCAGTATATCCTCCAAGCGAAAGGCTTCAAAATCAAAAGCCTTCATAACTTTATAGATGTCATCCTCATTGATCAGCTCACGATTGAGCGAATGAGTGACAAAATACTGAAAACCTGCTCGACTAGGAAGCCGCCCCGATGAGGTATGCGCCTTTTCCAACAAGCCCAACTGCTCCAGCTTGGCCATATCGTTTCGAATGGTTGCACTAGATGATGCAATCGCCTCTTGTAGCGCCTTAGACCCGACCGGCTCATGGTAGCGCGTAAACAAATCCACTATCAAATTTAAAATATCATTTTGACGCTGGGTTAGCACACCACCACTTCCTTTCTGACAATCTAGCAATCATTAGCACTCTATATGACCGAGTGCTAAGTCTATGATCTTATTATACTCCTAAAAAATGGATTGTCAATAGAAAAAGACCAAAAATTAGCACTCTTTTATCAAGAGTGCTAAAAAATCAGTCTGCGGATCTAGCTATTGAATTTTTTCACCAATCGACGGTAGCCTAGCCATTCATAAATCAGCACACCTGTCAAAGTAAAGATAACTAAAAATAACAATATATGAATAACCCAACTACTTTTGAATCGTTCAAGAGGAAGCCAATAGAGGTTAAAAACATTGATAAACAAAGCAAGTAGCTGAAAACCAAGCGTCCGTTTTATCACGCGCCCAATCATGTCCAACTTAGACTCAATATCACTGAAGAGCTCCTGTTCCTCACCAGATTCAAAGTTCGCAACTGCCTTACGAAAATAGGAAAAGCAATTAAAGGTTTGAATATATTCCCAACCATAATCTGCAAAAAGTCGCGTATAAGTTTCCTTTTCAGACTCTTCCTCTCGATAATCCAGCTTATAAATAACATCTGCCGGCTCTACTTTTTCAAACTGATAAATGAAACCGTTGGTCTTTTTCAACTTCCAGCCTTCCTGGTGCATCTGGCGAAGATAGTCTTCTTCCTTGTCAAAATCAACAATGGTAAACCACCGACATACTTTTTTACCGGTCATGTTTCTCTCCTCTGCTATTATGATACAAGCGCTCAATGCGAACCAGCTCAATAGCCAGTATCTCGCGTCCCAAAGCTGTGATGAGATAGATTTTCCGTTTGCTCTCTTCTCTCACAAAGGCAATCAAGCCATCCTTTTCCATCTTTGCCAAGGTACCGTACATGGTTCCAGGACTGATGATCACCTGCCCTTTTGTCATCTCCTTAGTCCGCAAGGTAATGTCGTAGCCGTGTCGTTCCTCTTGCAAGGCAAATAAGATATAGAAGGCCGTCTCGGTCATGGGAATATATATCCGCTTCAATTTTTGATCCATACTACCTCCCAATTCGATATATCGAGCCTCTATATAAAATATATCGCAACTCGATGTATTTGTCAATGAGAAAATAAAAAAAGAATGCATAAAGCATTCTTTCCCCTATTCCTCTGCAGCGATAATTTCTGCGCCGCGGTGGCGATAAGACATATCTCCGACAGCTTCGATGTGGAGTTTGCCATCTTTGTAATGTAAAACTGTGATAGAGCCATTATCAAGAGAGAGGTTTGTTGGACGCTCTGGCTCCAGAAGATCCACCAAGGTTGCAATGGTCATACCGTGGCTGACAACCAAAGCATTGCCGCCCCCTTGTTTTTCGAGATTTTCTGCGATAGAAGTAAATCCATCCAAGATACGACCACTCAACTGCTCCCACGTTTCAGCCCAGTTAGCTGTATCTGCTTCATAGACACCATTACAGATTTGCTCGAAATCCATCTTATCTGCTTCAACAATCCCATTGATACGAGGGAGCACACCACTAAAGAGCTCCACGTCGTACATTCCTTCAAAACTACCAAAACACCACTCACGAATCCGTTTGTCCTGATAGTAAGGAATTTGCCCTAGAATCCCTAGTTCACGCTGGGCAATGGTAATCGTCTGAACCGTCCGACCCAGGTCGCTTGAAACGGCTAGCTTGAATTGCAATCCAGCATCCTTTAGCCCCAAACCAAGCTCACGGATTCCCTCTTCACCATTTTTTGTCAAAGGCGTGTCTGCCCAGCCTTGGATACGACCAATGGTATTAAACATGGTTTTACCGTGACGGGAAATGTACAATTTTGTCTCTGTCATTTTACTTCCTCCGAATATTCCTTATCTTATTATAGCACGAAATAACACTTCTATTCAGAAAAAAATCGCCTCTAGAGAGACGATTCCGATTAGATAACGGCTTTGAAGTTAGACTCCAATTGTTTTTGAGATTGGTTTACTTCGTAAGCAAATTTGATTTCACCATCTTTATCCAAAATATACATAGTTGGAATGTATTGGACACCTACTGAATCTGCTGCTACGAGATTATTGTCATAATAATAGGTAAAGTCATACCCTTTGTCCGCAAAGTACTTCTGACCAGCACCCAATTTTTCACGGCTACCATCTACGATATTGATCATGACAAAGTTAACATCATCTTTATACTTTTTGTACATGCTGTCAATGATTGGCAACTGCGCTTGGCAATCAGGACACCAGCTAGCCCAAAACATAACAAATGTTGGCTTATCTGATGTCTGCAAACTAGAAAATGCAACTTTTTTATCATTTTCATCTGTAAATGACATCGTCTTGATATTGGTCCGAATCGTGTCCGTTACTTTCTTTTGAACACCGTCGTTCTTACTCGACGAAGCTGTCGTAGAACTAGTCGTAGACGGACTTGAGTCCTGTACTAAGAAATACACACCACCTACAAGAGCAAGGCCTGCAAGCAGAGTTAAAATCCAATACTTGATTTTCATAAATTCCTCCATTTCTGAAAAACTATTATATCATACTTTTTCAAAGACAGCTTTTTCGAGGTTTTCTTTTTTTCTTATTTTCTATTTTTCTGAAGCAAGGCGACGTATTCTTCCAAGCTCAACTGATGTTCCGTCATATATTTGGCCGATTCGACACCGACATAACGATAATGCCAGTCTTCATAGCCAACCCCTGTCGATTCTGTCTTTCCTTCTTGAAAACGCAGAACAAATCCGTATTCTGGGGCGATTTGTTGAACTTGACTCGCAATCTGCGGGTCACTTTCGTTCAAGGAATTCACCGTGCTCATGTCGATAGCCAGCCCCGTCATATGCTCACTCGCCCCCGCTGGTTGTGAATACGTCTGCACTTTGGCCTCAGCAGCCTCCCGACTGAGACTGGTATCCGCCGCCATTTCTTGCTGGATATAGGAATTGTAAATCGTTTCCTGATAAGCGACGCTGCGGTAGCCAGAAATAAGGTGTTCATTTGGGTCAATCGCTTGCGCTGCTGCTAAAAACTTAGTCACATTTTCTGCAATTCGAGCATCTACCGGTATCCCACTAACCTCTGCCAACTGGGGATTCAACTCTGCACGAACATGTTCCCGATTGACCAAGAGCAACTCCCAGTCACTCGATGAAACCGCCGGCAAATCCGCTTGCTGGCTGGAAGAGGTTGAGGAGGTTCTGGTCGACTGGCTTGTCTTAGAAACCGAACTTGCTTGTCTTTGAGACTTTTTATCCGTTACAACTACCACCATGCTTGTCAAAGCGAGAACAAACAGCACTACTATACAAACTATCTGATACCCCTTATTTTTCATCCGATATCCCTCCATCATTTTCCTTCATTATAGCAGGATAGCAAACGAAAGAAAAGAGAGAGTGGGACAAAAATCGTGATTTCGCAGAAATCGATTTTGTCGTCCCGCCTCAGCACAGTTGACTAGCTTCAAAGGTTCGAGGAACTTTTGAAGGTTGGAGATAGGGCTAACAAAGTTAGCCTCAAATATTCGAAATTGCTTGCATAGCAAGGAATGAGAACACTCAGTCAACCACTGCGTTAAACTGTTAAACTTATTAAAAAATTGAAGAAGCTAGGACTGATTCCCGGGTTCTTCACTGCTAATTTTTAAAACTGTGAATCGGTGCTGGAATTTGTCCCCCACGCGCAATGAAATCAGCTGATGAATTTTGATTAACGCGCATGACAGGAGCAGTTCCTAGCAAGCCACCAAATTCAATCATATCGTCTTCTTTTCCTTTAGGAATAATCCGTACAGCTGTCGTTTTTTGATTGATCACACCAATGGCTGCTTCATCCGCAATCATAGCTGCAATAGTCTCATAAGGCGTATCCTCTGGAATGGCGATCATGTCCAAACCAACCGAGCAGATAGCTGTCATGGCTTCCAATTTTTCAAGATTGAGTGAGCCATTTTGCACCGCAGCAATCATGCCCTCATCTTCTGAGACAGGAATGAATGCACCTGATAAGCCACCGACTTGGTTACAAGCCATTACGCCACCTTTTTTAACGGCATCATTGAGAAGGGCAAGCGCAGCTGTTGTCCCATGAGTCCCGACCGCTTCAAGTCCCATTTCTTCCAAGACGCGAGCGACAGAATCCCCAACTGCTGGAGTAGGAGCCAGTGACAGGTCCACAATCCCGAACTTAACGCCCAAGCGTTCGCTGGCCATTTGCCCAACCAACTGACCAATACGGGTGATCTTGAAGGCCGTCTTTTTAACCGTTTCTGCAACGACATCAAAAGATTCCCCGCGCACTTTTTCAAGGGCACGTTTTACCACACCAGGTCCTGAGACACCGACATTGATGACCACATCCGCTTCGCCAACGCCATGGAAAGCCCCTGCCATAAAGGGATTGTCTTCAACAGCATTGGCAAATACAACCAGCTTGGCAGCTCCCATATCAGAAGCTTGAGCCGTTTCCTTGATAATGCGTCCCATGTCTCGCACTGCCGTCATGTTGATGCCTGACTTGGTGGAGCCGATATTGACAGAGGAGCAGACCTTGCTCGTTTGAGCCAAGGCTTGAGGAATCGAGTTAATCAAGATTTCATCCCCTTTTTGGTAGCCTTTTTGCACCAAAGCCGAAAATCCACCAATGAAATCCACACCAATCTCATGTGCAGCCTTATCCAAGGCCTTAGCAAGAGGCAAATAGTCTGTAGCATCCGTTGCTGCACCGATTAAGGCAATAGGCGTCACCGATACACGCTTGTTCACAATAGGAATCCCCAACTCAGCTGCAATCTCATCTCCAACAGCCACTAGATTTTTAGCCTTGCTAGTCACTTTTTTGTAAATTTTTTCAGCCGCACGGTCAATATCTGGGTCGATGCAATCAAGAAGCGAAATCCCCATAGTAATGGTCCGAATGTCGAAATTCTGCTCCTCGATCATGGCAATTGTTTCCGTAACTTGTCTAATATCCATGAATCAACCTCCTAGATATTGTACATAGCGTCAAAAATAGCCGCACTTTGAATGTTGATTTTCACTTGAAGCGACGCTCCAAAAGTTTCTAATTCTGAACGTAAAAAGCTGAAATCCTGCTGTTCATCACTAGACACGACGGCCATCATGGTGAAGTATTCATCCAAAACAGTCTGCGAAATATCATCGATATTTAAATTCAAGTCAGCCAACTTACCTGCTACACCTGCCACGATTCCTTTACTGTCTTTTCCAACAACGGTTACAATTGCTTTCATTTGTCTGCTCCTTTTATTTTTATCATTTTATCATAAATATACGGCTTATTATATTAAAAGTAAACAAAAAAGGGAATAACTATCCCTTTTTCTATTATTTACGAACATTTCTGTGATTTGCAGAACGACTTGCATATTGTTTCCAATCAATTCCACGCGCTTCACACCATCTCTGTACATTGGCTCCTAAAATGATGTCTTTCTGGCGCAATTCAGCAACGTTACGGGCACCAACCAAGGTCATCAAGGAACGAGTATAGTCTTTAAAGCTATTTAGCTCACTCAGCATCGGCTCTAAACCTCGCTCACTGGTGAAAATCTTCAAGAAACGATTGGATAGACCCACTGCATCCGCCCCCAAAGAAAGAGCCTTAATAATATCAAGCGGATTTTTTACACCGCCAGAAGCAAGAACTTGCGGACGAATCTGGTCAGGCATATTCATGGCTTCAACCAGAGAAGCCACGGTTGAATTTCCCCATCCTTCTAAGAAATCATAAGAATCCAACACGCGACGGGCACTTTCGATTTTCACAAAATCTGTCCCACCTGTGCCTGAAACATCAATGGTCTGAACACCTACAGATGTCAATTGCTCGACTGTTTCACGACTCATCCCAAAGCCAACTTCTTTGACAATCACCGGCACTTCAATTTCCTTGACGATTTTTTCAATATTGGTCAGCCACATAGAGAAATCGCGGTCTCCTTCAGACATGACCAGTTCTTGTGGTGCATTGAGGTGGATTTGCAAGGCATTAGCCTCAAGCAAGTCAACTGCTCGCTTGGCATTTTCTACATCATGATGCGCGCCAAGGTTGGCAAAAATAATCCCCTTTGGATTTTCAAAACGCAGAACCGAAAATGTCTTGGCCACTTCTGGGTCCTTAATAGCTGCGCTAACCGAGCCAGAGGCTACTGGCGTTTTACTAAGGCAAGACATAATCCCAATCGTTTGGTTGATTTCACCTGTTTTTTTAGTTCCACCTGTCATGGCGTTGATGTAATAAGGGGTAGGAAGTTCAATTCCAGCAACGGTCGTTGAAATATCAACATCTTCCACACTCATTTGAGGTAGGGATTGATGAACAAATCGAGCTTCCTCAAAATCACGAGCTGTTTCTTCACAGTATTGGTGAAGGGCTAAATCCACATGCTGGTCTTTTCTATTTGCAAAGTAATCGTAAATAAACATCTTTTCTCCTTACTGCCTTGCGGCAATCGATAGGGGCAATACTTGAATTTTTTCTTGTGCCCAAGCAGCGATAATGGCTTCTTTTTGCTCAGCTTTTTCCACAAAACAAATCCCGCAGTCGCCACCACCAGCTCCTGATGATTTAGCGGCCGCTTGATACCTTTCTGCGATACGACAGAGGGTTTCCAAAGTCTCTGTCTCAATCACCATCTCCATATCCTCGGCAAACTGCCTGAGCAGAGCCCGATTTTCAGAAATAGCTAGTTGGAACTTTTGGGCATCATCTAGTCGACAGGCTGCAATCAACTGTTCAACACAGACCCGGCTGGCTGCTAAAAATCCTTGGTAGGCAACTTCTTTTTCTGCTTCATTCAAATGACCTTGTACATGACTTACCAAGTCTGCTGTTGAAGCAGCAGCACCTGTCCAGCCCACCATCATTTCCACATGACGAGGGAGGTCTAAACTCTCAATTGCCAAACCTGCCCAAGGCTGCTCAATCAGTTCTGATATGTTTAGCTGAGCCATTTTTTCAAAAAGCCAGGAACGATCTACTGAGTGATAGGCAATCACTCCACCAAAACTAGAGGCTGCAATATCTCCAAAAGAGCCTTTTATCCCCAAACTCACCTGAGCCAATACGGACAATTTGTAGACCAAGTCCGGTCTTGCGTCCTGCCCAAAAAAGGTCAGGACAGCCTGAACCACTGCTACAGTCACCGCACCAGATGAGCCCAATCCGTACTTTTGACCCGTCTGTTCATTATCCAACTCAGAGGAGATAGATAGCTTATAAAGTACGTTTGCCTCTACTCGTTGTAAAGCCAGATAATCTTCTGTCGTCTGCATAGCGGACTCAATCAGGGCGTAGGGATGACTGGTGTGGCAATGAATTTTTGCATTTTTCCGAGTCCAGTCCACAAGCAACTGAGGATTCTGACTGGAAAAAATGGTCCCCGTTTCTGCTGATTCCATAGTCACACAGATGGTTTGATTAAGAGCAGCAATCACAGCTGGGTAACCCGCTTCCACCACCGCATACTCTCCAGCTAGATAGAGTTTTCCTGGTACTCTTATCGCTACCTTCATCTAGGCTCTCCTGTAAATGTTGCAAGTGACGCTTGCCACTCTTCCTCTGTCAAGACAAAGGCATCCTTGCCTGGCAAGCTTGGAATGATTTTTTCCGCTGGTAAGTAGTCTTGTAAGGCTCGGACCAGTCGCTCCATGTCTGATTGGCGGCACAAAACTTTCACATTTGGGCCTGCATCCATAGTCATATAGGCCGAGATTCCCAGCTCTTCTCGAATGGTCCGAACAGCTTCTTGTGCCTCCAAACTTTTGGCTGAAAAATAGGTAAATGGCGGATTAGCAGAAAGGGTTGTGGCATGCATCTTCATACCGTTGTGTTCCGTAATCTTACCAAGTGTTTCAAAATCACGAAGAGCAATGGCTTTCTTGATATTCTCCAAATCTTCTGCAGCAGTGTCCACCCAAGCCTGGTAAAAAGAGGAAGTCGCAACCGTATGCTCCATTCCCACACGACTCGCAATCTTCTTCTGACCTGTATTGACCGCTAAAATAATCATTCCAATATCCCAGCTAGCGTCATCCACAGGACGAGCCATCGAGTCAGCTGAACAAGTTCCCTTGTCCCACTCGACAAAGCCTCCAAACAAACTACGGGTACTTGAACCTGACCCACGACGAGCAAATGTCGAAAGTTCCTCAGGACTCAGCTCCAACTCAAGCGCTGTTGCAGTTGCCAGAGCCAGAGCAGCAAAAGCTGAAGCTGAGCTAGCCAGTCCTGCTGCCGTTGGCACAAAATTCAAACTCTCAACACGAGCAAATCTGCTCTCATCTTTATATTCGCGAAACAAATCCAAAAAACGAGAAATTTTTGAAATTTCTTTTTCTGATTGCAATTTTCCATTGAGAGAAAAACGATCTTCCGTCAAATTATCGTCAAAAACAACCTTCGTATCTGTGTAAAATGCATCCAGTGTCAAGGATAAGCTTGAATTCATGGGCAAAAATAAGTCCTTGTCCCGCTTTCCCCAGTACTTGATAAGGGCAATATTGGTATGGGCACGAGCCCGGCCAACTGCTTGTGTCATATTATTCTCCTAAATATTGTATCCACGTCCGACGTGCCCCAGCATCTGTCAAGGTTGCCGCAATCATTTGGGCGGTTTTCTGGTCAGCTGCAAGAGCAATCATACAACCTCCGCGGCCACCACCCGTCAACTTAGCACCAAGCGCACCTTGTTGACGAGAAATGGTCACATACTCATCTAAGGTGTCCATCGAAACACCTAGCTTTTGCAAATAGATCTGAGCTTGATTCATCAAGTCACCTAGCACGCCCACCTGCCCCTTTGCTAAAGCATCACGCGTTGCTTGGGTTAACCGTCCCAACTCCTCAATCCAAGTCTCCGCCTCAGGATTTTCAGCTACCAGACGAGCCACATCCGAAATGGCTTGATGGGTATTGCCTGTGATTCCCGTATCTGCTACGACTAGATAGGCATCCAAGCGGAGCGAAATAGCCTCTATCGTTTGCCCTTTGACAAAGTAAATCGGAGATTTCCCGCTGGTTGTCAGGGCGTCGATGCCCGAAGGATTCCCGTGGGCTATTTTTTCTGAGGACTGGACAATCTCCCACAACTCTTGGTCTGTTAATTCTTTCTGATAAAAGGCGAATAAGGACCTAGCAACGGCTACAGCCACAGCTGCACTTGAGCCCATGCCCCGCTCAGCTGGAATACTGGAGCGAATCTCAATATGAATGGCTGGATCTGTCGGAGCCCCAATACGATAGAGGGAAAACCGAATGGCATGCTTCAAACTTTCCCACACCTTGGGCATTTGATGAACCAATCCCTCATAAAAGGCACAGGAAACAGACAAGGCATCCCCTTTTTTACTGACCTGAGACACAATTTCTACCGCCGAAAAAGGCATGGCAATAGCTGGTTGCCCATAGACAACCGCATGTTCACCCATTAAAATGATCTTGCCACTTGCTTTTCCAATCGCCACATCAGAACCTTCTTTCTCAGATTTCATCTTTACTATTGTACCATTTTCTATAAAAAACTTCTAAACAAAGAAAATCACCCAACAGTCGTTAGGTGATTCTCTAGGAGATTTATGAAAAGAAAATTTTAGGATTGAACTTAGTATACAAAGACAAGCTTAATCTTTTCTGAAGAATTTCTAAAAGAAAACTGAAACAGATAATCAGGCAAACAACAAAGAAAGACAGCCCAACCGAACTACCTTTCTGGAGATATATGAAAAAGAATAGACTAAGTATAGCGTTGCTTCCTTAAAGAAGTCTTAAACTAGTGATTTTTTTACAAAAAAAATAAAGAGTAGGAACTACTCTTCATTTGATTCTACTGCAGACTCGATCTGTTCAGTTGCTGACTCAACAACAGGGCTTGCTTCAACTTTTGCTTCTGTCACGCGCTCACGAATGGCAAAACGAGCAAATGTCAAGTAAACACCGTCTACATCCAAGACAACTTTTTTATCGTCGATTTCATCAACAATACCATACAAGCCACCAATTGTAAGGACTTCATCCCCTTTTTGGATAGCACTCATCTTTTCTTGCTGTTTCTTTTGTTGTTTGCGTTGGCTATAAAACATCCAAGCAATCATTGCAAGCATAAGGATGGGAAAAAGAAATTGATTCATTCTGACACCTCAAAATATTTAATAAGTTCATTATAACAGATTGAAGGAAAATTGCAAAAAGAACTAAATCTTCTCAAACCCTTCTGATCGAAGAATGGCCAGGGTCATGATGACAGTTGTAACGAGAAGAAAAATGACAGCTGGTTGCCATGAACCAAAAAAGGAATACGTATAGCCGAATAAAACAGGGCCAATCGCTGCCAAGAAATACCCGCCTGATTGAGACATGCCAGACAGTTCTGCTGCTTGAGCCGGCGAATGAGTTTTCAACGTAAAATTAACCAACATATAAGGGAAAATAGCCGAAACTGAGCTACTAATCAGCAGATTGACCAGTAACCAGTAGCTAAAGTGGGCTGATTGAAAGAGAAGTAAACCAACTCCCAAGACGCCACACAAGCCGAAAAATCCCATCACCAGCTTTCGTTGTTGCCTCTGTAACTTGGTCACCAAAGTAGGAATAATCATTGAAAACGGAAGGCTGATAAGCGAATAAATTCCCGCTAAAACTCCTGCCAACGCTTGACTCAAACCTGCTTGGTGAGCCATAGTCGGAAGCCAGGTCATCGCTATATAAAATAAAAGCGACTGTAATCCGCCAAACACCAAAATAAGCCAGGCCCGCTGATTGCGCCAGATAGAAGTCTGTTTTCCTGCTTAACAGCTGTTGAAATGGGCGGGTATTTGCCAAAATTCGGCAACCATACTAGAAATACAATCACAATAACCGTCGTCAGCTCCCAAATGAAGCCCCGCCAAGAAGTCAGCTCCGTAATCGGAACAGCAATCATAGAAGCCAGCGCAGAAACTAACCCCATGGTAGTCGTGTAAACAGTTGTCATCAGGCCGATTTTTTCTGGAAAATGCGCCACGATGAGGCTTGGTAACAGTACATTTAAAACAGCGATGGAAGCTCCTAACACCATGGCTCCCATGTAAAACAAGGGAAGATTGACCAAACGGATAGCCGAGCCGATCGCCATGATAAACAGAACGAGGACGAAGAGCCGTTCCACTCCCATTTTCCGTGCCAACTGAGGGGCAAAGGATGAACAGACCGCAAACATTACTAAAGGAAGGGAGGTAACCAGTCCCAAGGAACTGATGGATACGCCAAAGGCTGCTGCAACCTGCGGTAAAATAATCGGAATGGTGGTAAAGGGGATTCTCAAGACGAACCCAATTACAATAACTCCAATAAAAATAAGCCAATTTGTCGATGTTTCAATCTTTTCTCCTGTCTGCCATTATAGCAAAGAAATAGAAATATATGAAAAAATGGCAGAATATGACACCTTTCTTGAAGAGATTGACGTCCTGTGATATATTAGATAGCAACCTATGTATTTATTTTCTAAAAACCTAAAGGAGAAAACAATGTTAACTAGACAAGAAGTCATTCATACTGCTCAGGAATTACAGGAAAATTACCGTCGACTTGCCTATCCCGAAGAGCGAGTTCTGGCAGATACCAAACTCTCCAGCCGACAGTTGCAGCGCGTCCTCCAAGTCAACGGAGCAGATCCCGGCCATGTATGGATGGTGCGTGATTACCTAGAAGAAATGCTGCAAAAAGAGGGAAAAGAAGTATATCCATTTAGCCGCTTGGCTGATCATAGTGCCAATCGTTGGTTTTCTTATGAAAAACCTTGGAAATACTGACAAAGACAAAAAAGCTCAACTTAGACAGGCTAGCTGCTAGGCTGAGCTTTTTATTATTGCAAGCTACGGATAATTTCCACACGGGTAATCCGGTCGCCGTGCATATTGTCGATACGAAGGGCAAAATTATTGTAGTAGAGGCAGGCCCCAATCGCAATCGTTTTTTCCTCTTCTTCCAAACGACGAACCATGAAGTCGCGCAAAGTCTCATGTTTCTCACCCGGAATCGATACGCGGGCAAGGACATTGGCGATTTTCACCTTTTGGCTAGCACGGACAACGATACTGTTTGAAGTGTCAAATTGAGTAAAGAGGTATTTCCGAACGGCAAAGAGAACGGCTACGGAGACAATCCCGATGAGGAAATCCGTTTCACTTGGATGATTGACAACTAACTGACGGGCAATGGCAAAGAGCAATACCTCGATAACCGTGTTTGGAGATGGTTTTGAAAACATCTTAATCAACTCGATACCAACGGCAATCGTCATCGCTCGAGCCAAGAAGTCTCCAAATAAATTGTCCACATTTCCAGTTGCAACCACGATTCCCATCAAACTCTGAACGAGTGAGAAGGTGAAAAATACCAGCGCAATAGCTAAAATAACAGACAATAAAATTTCAAGGTAATAAGCGATTTCAGTGACTAATTCTTGTAAAAACTTTCTCATAAACTTCCTTTTCTTTCCTATTCATTGGGCGAAGCCCTCTATTTATTATAGCATGATAACGCTTGTATCTCTATCAGAAGGTTTTGTGAGATTTTTTACATAGCCTCCCAACGCCCATTTTCTAAAGTTTTTGAATAAAAAAACGGAGAGAATCCTCTCCGGAAAATGCATTTCTTATAGCAAATGATAGCGTTCAAGTAATTCTTCGACAACTGTTCCCTTTAATTTCTTGCTCAGGCCCTTTTCAGCAACTTTGGCAAACCAAGGAAGATTCATGTCGCGTAATGTTTTACCATCCATCATCTTAGCTGTCGCATCCAGCAAGCAACGGATATCGTAGACAGAGTTGAAGACTTCAGGCACACCACGGTCGATATCCAACAAGGTATAAACAGCTTCCATGGCTGTCCGAACAGATGTTTCTGTTGTGAAAACACAATCTCTTTCCACTTCTACAAATTGACCGATAAAGGCAAAGTTAATGCAATCATCTGGCACAACTTTTGGCCTATCACCAACTGCCCGTGGCATAAAGAAGGCTGTAATATAAGGCATCATACATGGAATGCAGGTCACATCTTCCTTAGCCAAGGTGTCGATTTGATTTTTTGGCACACCAAGATGATAAAGCCATTCTCTTGTGATATCGTAGCCACTACAATTTTTCATTGGCTTCTTCACATAATCACCAAGACGGTCTGTGTACAGTCCATAAATCCAGACGACCAGTTGGTCCTTAGATTGATTCTTAAAATGAGGTTGGCGATTCAAAGTATAACTCATGAGCCAACTAGAATCCTTGGCCGTCACGATGCCTCCAGTCACGACTTTTCCACTAAACGGATCGCGTTTACAAACGGCTTCAATATATTTTGGAATGACATCTCCGCGAACTGTTGCTGTAGCGGATTCCCAGTTGGTTTGAGCGATGTTGGTGCAGAACTTTTCAGGACGTCCAAAAGCTCGGTCTTGCCCTGCAATCTTCCGCCAAAGTTGCCAACTAGCACCCTCACCATTTGCGACCTTGGCCTGTGGTGCGTGTTCATGGTCTCCCAAGCTAGCCTCTTCTACACAAGAACCATTGGTCACAAAGACCAAATCATCAGACGTGAGTTCAATGTGTTCTTCTTGACCTTCACGAATCCAGTCCATCCCAACAGCTACTTGCTTCCCATTGCGACGTTCAAAATGGACATTGGTCACTTGCGTTTGGTATTGGAAATGGACATTGTGCGCTTCCAGATACGAAATCAATGGCAAAATCAAGGATTCGTATTGATTGTACTTGGTGAATTTCAAGGCAGAAAAATCAGGTAGTCCACCGATATGATGCACAAAGCGATGCAAATAGCGTTTCATCTCAATCGCACTATGCCATGTTTCGAAGGCAAACATGGTTTGCCAATAGAGCCAAAAATTGGATGCATAAAAATCTTCTGAGAAGACATCGTCAATTGTCTTATCTTCCAACTCCTTGTCGCTTGTCAAAAACAATTTGACCAATTCTTGCGAAGCCTTGTCAGACAAGGTAAACTTGCCATCTGTATGAGCATCTTGGCCTTGGTTGACAGTTGCACGACAGAGAGAGTAGTTGGGGTCCCGTTTATTGAGCCAATAAAATTCATCCAAGACAGAAGCATCTTCTACTTCTAGAGAGGGAATGGAGCGGAACAGATCCCACAAGCACTCAAAATGATTTTCCATTTCCCGGCCGCCACGAATGATAAATCCTTTTTGACTGTCTTCAATCCCGTCGCAGGCACCGCCTGGAATCTCAGCCATTTCCAAAACGTGAATGTGTTCTCCCTTCATCTGTCCATCACGAACCAAGAAAGCAGCCGTTGCCAAAGCACCAAGCCCCGCACCAACGATATAAGCCTGCTTTTCATCAACTCGTTCTGGTTTTAAAGGACGAGCAAATGCTTCATAATTCCCATTTGAATAATACATAGGACAAAACTCCTTTACCTTTTGATAGCTCTATTAAACACCTTTTTAGGGACGAAAAAAATAGACAATGTCTGCGACTTGTCTAAATTTTTTATATTTATCCATGATTATTTGACAAAATAGTGACAGTCTGAGAAATCCGTTGCACCAAAGACTGAGCTGACTCACGATGTCCCGCAGCAATCCAGTCCAGCAAAAATCCCACAAAAGCATACTTGTAAAAATCCGTGATATTCTCCACTTGCTGAGCGGATAATCGAGCTGACTGGTGATTAGCAAGCACCACTGGCTTAATCAGTGACGCAGCCCGTTCATAGAGAAAGTGCTCAAGATAGGACCGATTAACCGAATGATAACTGTGGTAAATGAAGAGCTCATTGGCTTCGATATAGTGGCAAATAGACAAGAGGCCTTCCTGCCAAGAGGTAGACGTTCGATTTGCCCCAATCATAGCTTCGCCATCATTGATAAAGACCCATTCCAATAGATCGTAAATGTCCTTAAAATGATAATAAAATGTTTGGCGATTGACCCCCATGAACTGGACTAGCTCGGTCACTGTGATTTTATCAAACGATTTAGTCTGCATCAGGTCTTTCAATGCTTGCTCAAAGGCTAATTTTGTCAGTAATTTCATCTTGTCACCTCTGACTTATTGTAACACAGTGAGCTGGAAATACATAGACCTAGTCTTTGGCGTACTTGTCTATCACTTGCTCAACGGTTTTCCCCTTGGCTAGCCAGTCGACTAATTTATCCAGACGACGCAGTTCTTGCATGGTTGGGTCTTCTATTGTTTCAATCTGCACATCACAGATTTTCCCTGTGATATTTGTCCGGGCGGGATGATAGGCTGGACCTTGATTGATAAAATCTCCATAGGTTGTTTCAGACTGCTTGAGCTCTGCCAATTGCTCCAAGGAATAGCCCGTCAACCAACTCGTGATGGCATCAACATCTGCCTCACTCCCCCCTTTTCGCTCCACCTTGGCCACCAAAGCCTTATAGATCGATGGAAAGGTCATCTGATAAATACGATGTGTCATGTTTCTCCTTTGAAAAAGTCACGGCATGCCGTGACTCTCATCTTCTATATTAAATATTTGCCCAAACAGACTCAAGAATGTTTGTCTGTTCACGACCTGGGCCTACTGAGAAGGTTGAAATGCGAACACCAACCAATTCACCTACACGACGAACATAGTTACGTGCATTTTCTGGTAGGTCTTCTAAGCTACGACATGCTGTGATGTCTTCTTCCCAACCTGGAAGTTCTTCGTAGATTGGCTTACAACGTTTGAGCTGCTCAAGACTTGCTGGGTAATGGTCGATACGCTCTCCATCCAAGTCGTAAGCCACACAGATTTTCACAGTGTCAAGTCCTGACAAGACGTCGATTGAGTTCAGAGACAAGTTTGTAATCCCTGATACGCGACGGCTATGACGCATGACAACTGAGTCAAACCAACCTACACGACGTGGACGACCTGTTGTTGTTCCGTATTCTTTACCGATTTCACGGATACGGTCTCCGGTTGCATCGAAGAGTTCTGTTGGAAATGGTCCGTCACCAACACGGCTAGTGTAGGCTTTACATACCCCAACAACCTTGTTGATTTTTGATGGTCCAACACCTGAACCAATGGTTACGCCACCGGCAACTGGGTTTGAAGAGGTAACAAATGGATAGGTTCCTTGGTCAATATCCAACATGACACCTTGTGCCCCTTCGAAAAGGACACGTTTGCCATTGTCAAGAGCATCGTTCAAGATAACAGATGTATCTGTTACATATTGCTTGATTTGTTGACCGTATTCATAGTATTCTTCGAAGATATCATCAAATGCGATGGATTCTGAATCGTACATTTTCTCAAAGAGACGGTTTTTCTCTGCCAAGTTTGTTTTCAAGCGTTCTGCAAAAATCTCTTTATCCAGAAGGTCAGCGATACGGATACCAACACGCGCAGCCTTGTCCATATAAGCTGGGCCAATCCCTTTGATGGTCGTACCGATTTTGTTGTCGCCTTTGGCATCTTCTTGTAATTGGTCAAGCTTGATGTGGTAGGGCAAGATAACGTGGGCACGGTCTGAAATCCGAAGATTGTCCGTCGTCACCCCTTCTTCATGTAGATAAGCCAGTTCTTTCACCAATGACTTGGGATTGACCACCACACCGTTCCCGATCACAGAAATTTTCTCTTTGAAGAAAATACCTGATGGAATCAAGTGCAATTTGAACTTTTTACCGTCAATCACGATGGTATGTCCTGCGTTGTCACCACCTTGGTAACGTGCAATCACTTCTGCATCGGCTGATAAGAAGTCTGTAATTTTCCCTTTACCTTCATCGCCCCATTGCGTTCCTACAACTACTACTGATGTCATATTGTGTATACCGGGCAACTCAGTGCCCAATCCTTTCCTGATCAACTAGGCAGGAGTTTCACCTGCAAGTTTTACATTACACTCTATTTTATAAAAAAAACGAACATTTTTCAAGAAGATACCTTAAAAAAGAGTGAACAGGCCACTCTTTTTCTTATTTTTTGATGATATTATGCCATTTGCTGAACAAGTCTGTAATGACTTTCCAACTCTTCCAGCGTCATAGCTCCGCTACGCAAATCGTAAATTTTCCCATTTTTTCAATTAGGAGTGTTGGATAAGATTGGACACCAAATGCACGCGCCTTGGCAATGTCTGAGTGGTTTTTCCCGCTGGCTTGCTCACCCAGAAAGGCTTGAGCCAGACTATCTTCTTCTAGTCCGTAGGCTTGGGCTAGGTCTGTGTAGGTTGCGACGTCAGAGAGGGATTTTCCATCTTGGTAAAAGGCCATTTGTAGATCTTGGGCTAGGTCCAAATGCTTGTCCATAGGAAGTTGATCTCGCAATAATCCATAGCCAATCGCGGCATCATTGGAAGACAAAACCAAGTCGCCTACTTCCAATAGTTTCTCATAGGTTGAACCAAAGGTAACACCAAACAACTCTTGAATCTGCTGATTGGCTTCTGGGAGGTGTGGGTACTGAGACAGACTGGCCCCGCGGTCAAACAATCCTCCAGAGATGACTTCCATATCAAGCTCAGGATGTGCTTTCATAAATGGAAGTAAGACCGCTCCGAAACCATAACACCAGCCACAATAAGCATCCCAAATATAGTAAACTTTCATCATTAAGCCTCCAATAAGGTGCGAAGGCTCTCTACAACAGGAGTCGCTGGGCGTCCCAAGATGGCTTCCAAATCTGAAGTCTGAGCATCTAAGTAATTTTCAGCGATGGCTGCTTGCAAGCCTGCAAAATCAGGAGCAGCTTGTTCTGGGAAGCCTCCTGCTACTAAGGCTGCAACGACATCATCAAGACTACCTTTTTCAGCTACCATGTCTTTTCCTGTCGCTTGTGATAGAGCAGCAGCCAAGTCAGGATAGGCCAAGCTTTGACCAGATAATTCAAGAATTTCTTGTGGACGATCAGCTAGCAATACTTTTGCACCCGCTTCTGCCAAATCCTTACGAGACACCCAAGCGACCTTGCTGTCTGCATTGGCACCGTAGACTAATTTTCCTGATGTCAGGGCTGGCAAGATGAGCGGCATTTCATTTTCCAAGTACCAGTTGTTGCGTAGGCTAGTGAAGGTGAGACCCGATGCTTTCAAGGCTGCCTCAGTATAACGATGGTCGTCTCCGAGGGCAAAGTCTTTTGCAACTGTATCTGCACCTGCAAGTGAGGTATAGGCCATGTAGCTCACACCTGCTGCTACTGCTGCATCAATCACATTTTGATGCTCTGCCTGACGATTGCCGGGAACACCTGAAACTAACAAGACTTTATCAATCCCTTTACAAGCCGCGAGCAGACTATCCTTATCTGTGTAATCTCCAATACGAATCTGAATACCAGCCTCTTTCAGAGCTTTCCCTTTTTCCTCTGAACGCACCAAGGCAAAAATATTTTCCTTATCAACGGCTGTTTGTAAGTAATCAATCACAGCACGACCATAGCCACCATTTGCACCTGTAATAAGATAATTTGTCATCGCTATACCTCTTTTGTTGTATTTTTATTTTATGCATGTAGTTTGCAAGATAAAAACTAACTTGTCAAGAGAAATGTTTTTTTATTTTATACAAGTGTGCTATAATAAGTCTACATTCTGAAAGGAAAGGTTTTCTTATGAAACAATCCGTCTTATTAAGCGATAGTGTCCATATCATGGTCTACCTAGCCACTGTGACCGAGCCTCATTTGCTAAAAAGCGATGCCATTGCAGATAGTATCCTGACCAATCCATCCAATGTCCGAAAAATCATGGGGCAATTAAAAAAAGCAGGTCTCATCACTAGTCAACAAGGCAAGGCTAGCCCACAGATTACAAAGCCCTTGACTGACATCAGTCTACTCGATATTTTCAAATCACTTCCTGGTGAGAACGAGCTCTTGTCCGTTGATAAAAAAACCAATCTCGAGTGCAAAGTCGGAGCAAATATCCAAGCAATTCTGCAGGAACGCTACCAAGAAATTCAAAAAATTGCTGAGGAAGAAATGGCCAAAACAAGCCTTGCAGAGCTAGTCAGTGACCTGACAGCGCAGACCGCCACTTGCCCCTGACAAGCCAGTTCAGCCGTAGCGGAAATTTGTCATTCAGCGCCAAAGAGTTTACAATAAAACTAACGAATAAAGCAAGGTAAGACACGCATGAAACTTTCACAACTTTTACAAAATGCACCCGCAAATTTGCCTATTTTGCAAGCAACTTTTGGTCTGGAAAGAGAATCCCTCCGCATCAATACCCAGCACCGAGTTGCCCAAACACCACACCCATCTGCTTTTGGTTCTCGAAATTATCATCCTTATATCCAAACAGACTACAGCGAGCCACAAATCGAGCTCATCACACCAATCGCTCAATCAACCGAGGAAGCACGTCGGTTTTTGGGAGCTATTACCGACGTAGCGCAACGCTCATTGGAACATGATGAGTACCTTTGGCCTCTTTCCATGCCACCATACATCACGGCAGATGATATTCAGATTGCTGCTTTAGAGGACCCTGTCGAATACCGCTACCGTCAAGGATTGGCAGAACGTTACGGCAAACTCCTCCAGTCCATGAGCGGCATTCATTACAATATGGAGCTGGGAAAAGACCTGACTGCTCAGCTTTTTTCACTCAGTGGTTACTCAGATAAGCTGGCTTTCAAAAATGACCTCTATCTGAAAATCGCGCAAAACTTTCTCTACTATCGCTGGTTTTTGACCTACCTCTATGGCGCAACACCAATTGCTGAAAAAGGATTTTTAGAAAAAGACTTGACGCGCCCTGTTCGTTCTCTGCGCAATAGTTCCTACGGCTATGTCAACCACGAAGACATCCATGTCTCCTTTGCCAGCTTGGAAAACTACATTTCCGACCTAGAGGGTTATGTGCAGTCGGGGCAATTATCCGCAGAAAAAGAATTTTACTCTGCTGTTCGTCTACGTGGTAGTAAGTTTGTCCGTGACTATCTGGAAAATGGAATTCAGTATATGGAATTCCGCTCCTTTGACCTCAATCCATTTGACCATCTGGCCATCAGCCAAGAAACCATTGATACTGTTCACCTCTTTATCCTTAGCTTGATTTGGATGGAAGATTTGGACAATGTTGATGAGAAATTATCTTGGGCGACTGACCTCAACGAAGCCATTGCCCTTGCTCATCCTTTGGATCCACTACCTGACCAAGCCCCTATACAGGATATTTTGACTGCCATGACAGCTGTCATTGATCAGTTCCAGCTGGGGGATTACTACCTTAGCTTGTTGGAAAAAGTCAAAGCGGCACTTGCAAATCCAGAGTTGACACTTGGTGGGCAGCTTTTTGCTCAGATTGACCAACTATCATTGGAAGTATTTGGACGCAACCAAGGCGCAGCCTTTCATCAGCATGCCTGGACGGCACCTTATGCGCTCAAGGGCTACGAAAGCATGGAACTCTCTACTCAGATGCTCTTGATTGACATCATCCAAAAAGGGGTTCATTTTGAGATTCTGGATGAAAATGACCAATTCCTCAAACTCTGGCATGGCAACCATGTCGAATACGTCAAAAATGGCAATATGACTTCTAAAGATAACTACGTTGTCCCACTGGCTATGGCCAATAAAACTGTCACCAAGAAAATTTTGGATCAGGCTGGTTTTCCAGTTCCAGCAGGTAGCGAGTTTGCTACCAAGGAAGAGGCCCTCAACTACTATCGCTTAGTTGCGGATAAGGCCATTGTCGTCAAACCAAAGTCTACTAATTTTGGTCTAGGGATTTCCATTTTCCAAGAACCAGCTAGCTTGGCGGATTATGAAAAAGCCATTGATATCGCCTTTGCGGAAGACTCTGATGTCTTGGTGGAAGAATTCATCCCGGGAACTGAATACCGTTTCTTCGTTCTTGATGGTAAATGTGAGGCAGTTCTGCTCCGCGTCGCTGCCAATGTCGTTGGAGATGGTCGGCAGACCATTCGCGAGTTAGTCGCAGAGAAGAATAAAAATCCTCTCCGCGGACGTGACCACCGCTCTCCCCTTGAAATCATCAACCTTGGTGACATCGAACTTCTCATGCTCGAACAGCAAGGCTACACAGCCGATACCATTTTACCTACTGGTGTCAAAGCTGACTTGCGTGGCAACTCCAACATCTCAACGGGTGGTGATTCCATTGATATGACAGAGCAAATGGATCCTTCTTACAAGCAACTGGCTGCTGATATGGCTAGCGCCATAGGAGCTTGGGTCTGTGGGGTCGATCTCATCATCCCTGACCGCCACCTAATCTCCACAAAAGAAGTGCCAAACTGTACCTGTATCGAGCTCAATTTCAACCCGTCCATGTACATGCACACCTATTGTCATGAAGGACCAGGCCAAATTGTAACACGAAAGATTTTAGATAAATTATTTCCTGAGGTTTAATGACCAGCTTGCCATTTGGCAAGCTTTTTCTCTTCGCTCCCACCTTGCTTTTGTGCTATAATATTCCTTATGGACAAACTGATTAAAACTATTTCAAGTAATGGGCATTTCCGTGCTTTTGTGCTCGATAGCACAGAGACTGTACGGACTGCTCAGGAAAAACATGACACAATGGCTTCTTCTACAGTGGCTTTGGGGCGAACTTTGATTGCCAGCCAAATTTTAGCTGCAAATGAAAAAGGGGATACAAAAATCACCCTAAAAATTCTCGGAGATGGTGGTCTTGGTGCAGTCATTGCCGTTGCAAATTCTAAGGGACAGGTCAAGGGCTACATCCAAAACCCCGATGCTGACTACAAACGGACTTCTACAGGTGAGGTTATCGTAGGCCCACTCATCGGTGCAGGGCAATTTTTGGTCATTACCGACTATGGAACAGGCCATCCTTACCATTCTATGACTCCGCTCATTTCCGGGGAAATCGGTGAAGACTTCGCCTACTACATGACAGAAAGTCAGCAGACACCATCTGCCATCGGGCTCAATGTCCTCTTGGACCAAGATGATAAAGTCAAGGTCGCTGGAGGCTTCATGTTGCAAGTCTTGCCTGGTGCGACCGACGCTGAGATTAGCCGCTTTGAAAAACGGATTCAAGACATGCCTGCTATTTCTAGCCTCTTGGCCTCTGAGAATCCTAGTCAAGCTCTCTTACAAGCCATTTATGGTCAAGATGAGTACAAACTCTTATCAGAAGAGCCCTTGCACTTCGTTTGTGACTGTTCAAAAGAGCGCTTTATGGATGCACTCGCTAGCTTGCTAACCTCTGACCTACAAGAAATGAAAGAGGAAGATAAGGGAGCTGACATTACCTGCCAATTCTGCGGCAGCCACTACCACTTTGATGAAACAGACTTGGAGGAACTCATTCATGACAAATCTTAACACCCCCTTCATGATTGGAAATGTCGAAATTCCCAATCGTACCGTACTAGCTCCTATGGCTGGTGTGACAAACTCTGCCTTTCGTACCATTGCCAAGGAAATGGGTGCTGGACTGGTTGTCATGGAAATGATTTCCGAAAAAGGCTTGCTTTACAATAACGAAAAAACCCTCCACATGCTTCATATCGATGACAATGAAGC
Source organism: Streptococcus gallinaceus (assembly GCF_040545695.1). Classification (NCBI taxonomy): domain Bacteria; kingdom Bacillati; phylum Bacillota; class Bacilli; order Lactobacillales; family Streptococcaceae; genus Streptococcus; species Streptococcus gallinaceus. The sequence goes on from NZ_JBEPMK010000004.1 coordinate 197,001, forward strand.
TCCAGTTTCCATCCAACTTTTCGGCGGAGATGCTGAAGGGCTCAAGCGTGCGGCGAACTTTATCCAAAACAACACTAAAACCAACATCGTTGACATCAACATGGGTTGTCCCGTTAACAAGGTCGTAAAAAATGAAGCTGGCGCTAAATGGCTCAAAGACCCTGAAAAAATTTACCATATCGTCAAGGAAGTGACTTCTGTTCTCGACATTCCCTTGACAGTTAAAATGCGGACTGGCTGGAATAGCCCTGACCTAGCTGTTGAAAACGCCCTGGCTGCTGAGTCTGCCGGTGTTGCTGCCTTGGCCATGCACGGACGTACCCGTGAGCAAATGTATACAGGGACAGCGGACTTAGAAACTCTGACCAAGGTTGCCAAGGCCATTACCAAGATTCCATTCATCGCAAACGGCGATATCCGTACTGTCCAAGATGCTCGTCAGCGTATCGAAGAAGTCGGAGCCGATGCCGTCATGGTTGGACGTACTGCCATGGGGAATCCTTACATTTTCAATCAGATTAACCACTATTTGGAAACTGGCGAAATCCTGCCTGACCTCTCTTTCGATGATAAACTCAACATCGCATTTGAACACTTGACACGTCTGACAGCCCTCAAAGGGGAAGGCATTGCTGTTCGTGAATTCCGTGGACTAGCACCTCACTACCTTCGTGGAACAGCCGGTGCTGCAAAAATCCGCGGAGCCGTTGCCCGTGCCGAATCCATCGCAGAAGTCCAAGACCTCTTTGATCAAGCACGCGCACATGCCAAATAAAACCTAGATAAGCCATATTTATTAAAATAAAAGGAGTTGGAACAAAAGTTCCCAACTCCTTTTTTGTACTAGAAAACAGTGATTTAGTGAAAAGAGACTTCTACGAAATCACGATTTTTTCCTACTCTTTTTTTATTCATCCTCGGCAAAAACCTGAGTAGCCTTGACTGCTTGTTTCCAGCCTTTATAAAGCCGTTCTTTTCTCTCCTCTTCCATCATTGGTTGGAAGATTTGCCCGAGGTGATTTAAGGATTGGAGTTCGTCCAAATCTTGCCAAAATCCTACTGCTAGACCTGCCAATAAAGCTGCACCCAAAGCTGTCGTTTCCAGATTTTTAGCACGCTCGATTTCAATACCTAGAATATCTGCCTGAAACTGCATCAGATAGCTATTCATAGCTGCACCACCATCCACTTTTAACCGAGGAATTTCAATCCCCGAATCCAGACGCATGGTATCTACCACATCCCGAACCTGATAGGCAATCGATTGGAGAGTAGCCTTCACAAAGTCTTCCTTGCTGCTCCCCCGCGTCAAGCCAAAGACAGCTCCACGCGCTTCTGAATTCCAATAAGGTGCCCCCAAGCCCGTAAAGGCAGGTACAACATAGACTTCATCATCACTTTTTGAATTCCGCGCCAGGTCCTCAGATTCCTTGGAGCTCTCAATCATCCGCAAACCATCACGCAGCCATTGAACTGCACTCCCTGCAATGAAAATCGACCCTTCCAGCGCATAATTGACCTGACCATTAATGCCGTAAGCAATTGTCGTCACCAAATTATTTTCAGACAGTTGCATCTCCTGACCTGTATTCATGATGATGAAAGAGCCTGTGCCATAGGTATTCTTGATCATGCCCGGTTCAAAAGCCAGCTGACCAAATAAGGCTGCCTGCTGGTCGCCTGCCATCCCCGCAATCGGCACCTGTCCACCATAGAAATGATAGGCTGCTGTCGTCCCATAAATCTCTGAATTTGACTTCACCTCTGGCAACATGGCAAGTGGAATGTTAAGCAAATCCAAGATTTCTTGGTCCCATTTGAGTTCTTTAATATTGTAGAGCATGGTCCGCGACGCATTGGAATAATCTGTCACGTGCACTTGCCCGCCGGTCATTTTCCAGACAAGCCAAGTATCAATGGTGCCAAAGAGCAATTCTCCCTTTTCCGCACGCTCCTGTGCTCCATCAATATGGTCCAAAATCCAGCGAACCTTTGTCGCTGAAAAATAAGCATCTATCATCAAGCCCGTCTTCTCATGAATCATGTCAAGATGACCAGCCGACTTGAGGTCCTCAGCTAAATCCGCTGTCTGACGTGACTGCCAGACAATGGCATGGTAAATCGGTGCTCCTGTCTGTTTGTCCCAGACAACCGTTGTTTCACGCTGATTGGTAATCCCGATCGCCGCAATCTGGTCTGGCTTAATCCCGCTTTCAATAAAAGCATCCGCAATCACCGACTGCACCGAATGCCAGATTTGATTGGCATCATGTTCTACCCAACCTGCTTGTGGAAAAATTTGTGGAAACTCTTTTTGGCTACTTGCCACTTGTTGGCCATCGTGATTGAAAATAATGGCTCTCGAACTGGTTGTTCCTTGGTCAATAGCCATAATATAAGGCGCTGTTGTCATATCAACCTCTCGTAAACGTTTTCTTTTATTATACCTCAAAAGAGTAAAAAAAGCAGGATGAACCTGCTTACTAGTCTCCTTGATAAATGGCATCAATCAACTCAATGGCTGTTTGATAATTTTCAGCATAGCTTCCATCTAAGAAATGCAGAGGCACCTGCGGATGATTGCGCATCACCAATTCTTTCAAGAGCTCAGTAAATGCTTGACGAATCGACTCATCGGCCATGGACATATCACGGAATCCATCATCCACATAAGACCCCGTTGGCAATACAAAGAGAATCAAAGCCCATTTCTCACTCTTGGCAGTATCTGCACAAAGCGAGTGAAAAGAGGTCGACGTCTTACCGATATAGTAATCGTAGTAAGCCTGAGTCACTGTCGAGTTGGTATCAGCAATAACCAGCCCTTGATTGCTATCTGAGTCAATCAGGTCTGCCGTTTGACGGTACTGCCCCGTCAAGAGATAATTGTAGTCCTTGCCTGTCAACTCATCATCGCGGACATTGTAGCGCTGCTGGTAATAGCGCGAGTACTCAAGCGACACCGGACTAGAATAATACCGCCCCAAATCACGTGCCAAAGTCGTTTTCCCATTAGAGGCCGAGCCAACAATCAAGACATTTTTTGAGAAATGACGTCGAAAAGGTCTCGCAATCTCATTCCAATACTTGATTGGATTTTCTCGAATCAAGGTCGCTGAAATTCCAAAATTTCGCTCTGTAAAATGTGCCTTAAAGCCACGGCTTTCGAGTTCCTCAGCATAATTTTTTTCTGAAACATAGAAATACAACTCTTCGTCATCAGCGATGTCCGTCATCGCTGTCAAAGCATTCAGCCAGGGAGTCCAGCCTTTTGGATAAGGAGGCATTCCAGTCTCATCCAGCATCAGCACCGTCACCGAAGACTCATCATTAAAGGTCTCACGGATATAGCGGAAGCGCTTCTGCAAACCCAATCCAATCTTGTGGCCACGGTCATTTCCATAACCAGAAACGATCACAATGGCACGGCTACATTCTCGCTTAGCGCGCTGAATGAGGTCAATGTGTCCCTTATGCATGGGTGCAAAAGTCCCAAAAATTACTGCAACTTGTTTTTTCATAGTCTTCCCTTTTAAACTTACTCCCTCTATTTTACAGAAATGACGCGCCTTTGCCAATTATTTGGCACATAAAAGAGACTGGACTTTCGTCCAATCTCTGCTTACAAATCCTTCAGATAGATATAATCCGTATCCACCGTGTCTCCCATCTGAAAATGATGCTCACCGACATGGCGGAATCCATGACTTTTGTAAAATGCAAGAGCAGATTGATTGTGTTCCCAGACACCTAACCAGACGGACTGGCATTCCTTTTCACGTGCTCGCTCCAAAGAAAATGCCATTAGTCGACTACCATAGCCACGACGTTTTCTATTGGCACGCACATAAATCCGCTGAATTTCCAAGGTATTGTCCGCGACATATTCTGTCTGGGCAGCTCCCGTATTGAGCTTGAGATAGCCGGCTATCCCCATCTCATCCTTCAAAAAGTACACTTCTGACTCTGGATTTTCCAACTCAGCGACCAATACATCTCTGCTATAAACATCATCCATGTAGGCTTGAATATCCTCTTCCCGATTAACCGCTCCAAATGTATCATAGTAAGTTTCTCGGCAGACTTCCTGTAAGGACACCACCTCATCTGGCCCGATTTTAATCAATTCTAACATCTAGTTCTCCACAATGTCAAACTTAAGCTGTCCAGCCTTCACACCAATCTTGAGTGTCTGACCCGACTTGACTTCCTCGCGTAGCAACATTTCTGCCAGCTGGTCTTCCACCTTGTTCTGAATCAATCTACGCAAAGGACGGGCTCCCATCTCAGGGTCGTAGCCCTCTTTAGCCAGCAATTTCAGTGCAGATGGTTGGAATTTGAGGTCAATCCCTTTCTCAGCTGTCACAGCATAAAGTGGTTTAACCATGACTTTGACAACTTCTTCCATATCCTTGTCTGACAGGCTGTGAAAAACAACTTTCTCATCAATCCGGTTGATAAATTCTGGACGATATGCTTTTTTCAATTCTTCAAAAATTCGTTTTTCCACATGGGCTTGATTGTGAGACAGATCCGTCGCCCCAAAACCAACCGTCTTATCATCTCGCAAGGCTGTCGCGCCTAGATTTGATGTCATGATAATAATGGTATTTGAAAAATCAACCTTACGTCCCTTATTGTCCGTCAAGACCCCATCATCCAAGACTTGCAAGAGGACATTGAAGATATCCGAATGCGCTTTTTCCACCTCATCAAACAAGAGAACCGCATACGGTTTATTCCGCACTTTTTCAGTCAACTCACCGCCCTCATCATATCCAACATAGCCTGGAGGCGCACCGTTAAGACGAGATGCCGCAAATTTTTCCATGTATTCTGACATGTCAAAGCGGATAAGCGAGGACTCATCATCAAAGAGCACTTCTGCCAATGCCTTGGCTAACTCGGTCTTCCCAACCCCAGTTGGCCCCAAGAACAGGAAGGAACCAATTGGGCGTTTTCCTGTACGGATACCAGATTGGTTTCGACGGATAGCACGGCTAATGGCTGAAATAGCTTTGTCTTGCCCAATCACACGTTGGTGCAGTTCTTTTTCAAGATTAAGGTATTTCCTGGCATCTGTTTTACTCAACTTCGTAACAGGAATACCTGAAAGGCGGCTCAGGGTCACTAAGACATGATCTTCTGTCACTTGAAGATTGTAATGGCTAGATGGCTGCTCATCTTCTAACTCTTTGACTAGAAGGCTTGCGACCGTCTTGTACTTACCAGCTAGTAAGGCACGGTCAGCAGCTGACATACTGGCATCTTCCACCGCTACTTTCCGACTATTTTGGACGGTGGCACTTGCTTCATCCAAGAGGTCAATCGCAGAGTCTGGAAGATTTTTCCCCGTCAAATACCGTTTGGCAAATTTTACAGCCGTTACAATGGCTTCATCTGTAATTTCCACCTTATGGTGTTTCTCATACGATTGCTTCAAGCCACGCAAAATAGCAATGCTATCTTCCACGCTCGGCTCTTCTACCGTTACTTTGGCAAATCGACGCGAGAGAGCCGCATCTTTTTCAATGTGCTTTTGGTACTCATCCTGCGTTGTCGCACCAACCATATGCAAGGTTCCACGAGATAAGGCCGGTTTTAAAATATTGGCCGCGTCCAGAGTCGAGTCAATCCCCGAACCAGACCCCATGATGGTGTGCAATTCATCGATGAACAAAATAACCTTACCATCTTCTTCAATATCATTGATGATATTGTTCATTCGCTCTTCAAAGTCCCCACGAAAACGAGTTCCAGCTACCACTGCCATCAATTCTAATTCCAGCACCCGCATACCAGCCAAGCTTGCGGGCACATCGCCACTTGCTACTCGCTGCGCCAAACCAAGCGCCAAAGCTGTTTTACCGACACCTGCTTCACCAACTAGGACAGGGTTATTTTTCGTTTTCCGAGACAAGATTTGGATCATCCGCGAAATCTCTTGGTCACGTCCGATGACAGGCTCCATCTTGCCTTCCTTAGCCAAGGCTGTCAAATCACGACTGTAATCTTCCAAACCGCCACTTTGAGCCTGGGGCATTCCCATCATTCCCGCAGCAGAATTCTGTGGACTAGGATTGCCACGAAGCAACTGGCGAATGGCCTTCAAATCATCCTTGCTGAAGCCAGCCTTGATTTCCAAATTCTTCCGCAAATCCACCAAGCGAATCTTATCGTCCGAGTCCTCCAAATGAAAACCAACTCTATCTAAAATCAGCACCGCAGCCGAACGCTTGTCCAAAAGCATGGCAAGAAAAAGATGTTCTGTCCCAAGCTGACTTGCCTTGACAACATCTGCAATCTTTTCAGCCCAGTCCAAGGTTTCCTTTGACTTCTTAGAAAGCGGCAAAATGCCTTCAAAGGCAATATGATCCTGGTAAAGGTGGTCTGTAATCACGTAGGCCGCATCTTCAAAATCACTCCCATCAATAGGGTATTCCGCCAACACTGTCCCTGCAATGGTATCTTGATTAACTACAAAGGCTAGCAAAAAATGCCATGTCTCAACAAAATCACTTCCATAGCGACGTGCAATAATCTGCGCATCTTCAAGCGCACGCTCCACTCCAATCGAATACTTCATTCTAGTCCTCTTTCCTATCAATAGCACTTAATATCTCACGCATCATTCGAGCACGAATATAGGAAGCCTCTTCTCCCAGCACCTCATTTCCAGCAGTCGCTAAGAAAAGATTTCCCTCTCTCTCTGTAATCAATCCCTCATCAAACAAGAGCTGCATCAGGTCTTGAAAGACTGCCCAAGACAGGCTAATCCCCATATTTTTTTGTAAATCGCGAATGAGCTCATGCTTATCCGAAAAAGTCACCCGACCAATCCGAATATAGCCTCCTCCACCGCGCTTACTCTCAACGATATAGCCTCGACTGGCTGTAAACCGTGTTTTAATCACATAGTTGATCTGGCTTGGTACCACCTCAAAACGACTGGCCAACTCACTTCGTTTGAGTTCTGCAACACTCGCTGTCTCTAAAATGGCCTTGATGTGTTCTTCAATATAATCCGATGTATTCTTCATGGCCAACTCTTCCTTTCCATACTGACTAACTTTGACTATTCTTTTATTATATCGAAAATAGCCCTATTTGGAAAGCAAAGACCACTTTTGCTATCCCTTACTTGAAAAATCACCGTCTTTTTCATATACTAAAACAAAAAGGAGAAATTATGTTTACACCACAAGAATTTTTAGAACAAGTCCAGCAATTTACAACTGTTACTCCTGCAGAAGCTAAAGAATTATTGCAAAAAAAGGACGGTAGCATCCTCTTTATCGGGCGTGAAACCTGCCAATATTGCCGACGTTTCTGCAAAACATTGGCTCAATTTGCAGCTGAAGACAAGCAAACCATCTACTTCCTCCACAGCCAAAGCCCTGACTATTCCGCAGCAGAAATTGCTGACCTGCGCAACCAATACCAAGTTGTGACCGTTCCAGGCTTTCTTTTTGCCACTCCAGACGGTGTCCGAGTTCGCTGCGATTCTAGCATGACCATCGATGACATCCGCACTTTTACAAGCCTATAAAAAAATAAGAAGCTGGAATAAAAATTCCAGCTTCTTTTATTTTCTTGCCAAACGGTAACAGACCAAGGCCAATACCATCATCCCAGCAGTTACAAAAAATGGAAGGACGTATACATCCAGAGCCAAGGCCGCCAAGGCTTTTGTCAATACTAAAGGTGTCAAGATAACCCCGACATTTCCAGCAGTAAGTGCCATACTAGTGATAAAATTGATTTGTTTTGGTTTATATTGTTTAGCAATCGCATTAAAGATTGCTGACATGCCACCCACAAAACTCGCGCCAATCAAGATAGAAGCAATGTAGAAGACAATCAGGTGATCGCCGAAAGTAAACAGCAGATTTCCCACACCCATCGCTACCAACATAACTGGCAAAGTTGCTTCCTGCAAAGCTTTGGCCAATTTCCCGAAGAAAACTCCCAAGATAATTCCTGAAAATGCCAACACGGTCAACATCTGACTTGAGGCTAATTCACTGTAGCCATAGCGAGTCACAAGAAGGCTCGGAATCTTCACTGTCGCGCCAATATAGGCAAGCCCAATAAAAAAAGTTATCAACATCCAGAGGATTACTCCCTTGTCAAATACGACTGACTTTCCCACACTTTCCCCTGCAGAAGGAATTTCATCCACAAGTTTGTGGAAAACAAACAAGACTGGCAGAGCCAATAGATAAACCAAGAAAATATAGCGCACTCCGACCAACAAGGCCAAGCCAACTAAAAAGGTCGTAACCGTTTTGCCCACATTCAACACAGCTGTACGTAGGCCAATCATGCTCGCCCGTTTTTCCCCATCAAAATAGTCACTAATCAAGCTGATTGACAGAGAATTGTAGAGACCAATCCCTACTCCCAACAAGAGACGACTAATGAGGACCAACTGAAATTGCTGGCTCGAAAAGGATAGAATTCCCGAAAGCAAGATTAAGACGAGACCCAGTTCTACTGTATTTTTCTTGCCTAATTTCGTCACAATCAAGTTGCTCAAAATCACCACAATCGTGATGGTCATCGCTGGAATCGTCACCAATGTTTCCACAGAAGCTAGACTAATTTGGGGATTACTAGCATGATAAAAAGTATAAAGCTTTGGAATAGCCGGCGCAATCGCCAAATGCGACATCAAAAAGAAAGAGATAGAGAGCAAGGCTGCACTCAAATAATTTTGTTTTTTCATCATTCCTCATCATTCCTAAACAATAGAAAAGGCTGACGACTTGCGTCAGCCTTTTCCTGCATAAATGTAAATTTCTTATTTACCAAGAGCTGCCGCCATTGTAGCTGCAACTTCTGCTTCAAAGTCATTTGAAGCTTTTTCAATACCATCACCAACTTCGAAACGAGCGAATGTTACGGCTTTAGCATTTACTGACTCAAGGTAAGCTTCAACTGTCTTGCTGTCATCCATGATGTACACTTGTGCAAGAAGTGTGTAAGCTTGGTCAACTTTAGTGTTGTCAAGCATGAAGCGGTCCATTTTACCTGGAAGGATTTTGTCCCAGATTTTTTCTGGTTTGCCTTCAGCAGCCAATTCAGCTTTGATAGCTTCTTCAGCAGCAGCAATTACTTCGTCAGACAATTGAGCTTTTGAACCGTATTGAAGGTGTGGAAGAGCTGGTTTACCAACCATTGCACGGCTTTCGTTATCTTGATCGATGACGTGGTTCAATTGAGCCAATTCGTCTTTCACAAATTGTGGGTCCAATTCAGTGTATGAAAGAACTTGTGGTTTCATGGCTGCAACGTGCATTGAAACTTGTTTAGCAAGCGCATCGTCGCCACCTTCGATAACAGTGATAACACCGATACGACCACCGTTGTGTTGGTAAGCACCGAAGTGTTGCTCATCCGTTTTTTCAACCAATGCAAAACGACGGAATGAGATTTTTTCTCCGATTGTAGCAGTTGCTGATACAAATGCTTGTTCCAATGTTTCACCTGAAGGCATTGTCAAAGCAAGTGCTTCTTCGTTGTTAGCAGGTTTGCCTTCTGCGATAACTTTAGCTGTTTCGTTTACCAAAGTAACGAATTGGTCGTTTTTCGCAACAAAGTCAGTTTCTGCATTCACTTCGATAACTGCTGCAACGTTACCGTTAACGTAAACACCTGTCAAACCTTCAGCAGCAACGCGGTCTGCTTTTTTAGCAGCCTTAGCCATACCTTTTTCACGAAGTAATTCGATTGCTTTTTCGATATCACCGTCAGTTTCTACCAATGCTTTTTTCGCGTCCATAACGCCAGCACCTGATTTTTCACGCAATTCTTTAACAAGTTTAGCTGTGATTTCTCCCATGTCTATTCTCCTATTATTTTTTATTGATGAATAATAAAACGAGACAGAGCGGTCTGCATCTGCCCCGTTTTAATGTTTATTTACTTATGTTGAACTGTACTCAAACGTACTGATTATTTACCTTCAACAACTTCAACCAATTCTTCGATTGATTCAGTTGATGCTGGTTCAGCAGCCAATTCAGCTTCTACTGCTGCAACGCTGTCTTCACCTTGGTTACCTTCGATGATAGCGTCAGCCATTTTAGCTGTGATCAATTTAACAGCGCGGATAGCATCGTCGTTTGCTGGGATGATTACATCAATATCATCTGGGTCAGTGTTTGTATCGACCATCGCTACAACTGGGATACCCAATTTTTTAGCTTCTTTAACAGCGATTTGTTCTTTATGTGGGTCAACAACAAACATTACGTCTGGAATACGTGGCATATCTGCGATACCGCCCAAGAATTTTTCAAGACGAGCGCGTTGTTTGTTAAGAAGTGCAACTTCTTTCTTAGGAAGAACTTCAAAAGTTCCTTCTTCTTCCATACGGTTGATTTCTTTCAAACGAGCGATACGTTTTTGGATTGTACCCCAGTTTGTAAGAGTTCCACCCAACCAACGGTGGTTGATGAAGTATTGACCAGCACGGATAGCTTCGTCTTTAACTGCTTCTGCAGCTTGTTTTTTAGTACCAACGAACAAAATAACTGCGTCGTTTGCTGCTGCATCACGAACGAATTCGTAAGCTTGGTCAGCCAATTTTACAGTTTGTTGCAAGTCGATAACGTGGATACCGTTACGTTCTGTGAAGATGTATTTAGCCATCTTAGGGTTCCAGCGACGAGTCTGGTGACCGAAGTGTACACCAGCCTCAAGAAGTTGTTTCATTGAAATTACTGCCATGAGTATTTCTCCTTTTGTTTTTTCTCCTCTCCCAAACGTCAGCTTGCAGAGCAACCACAAGGGCAACAGCCCCACAATGGATTCAGGATGAGTATTTGTTGCATACACAACCTCATCAGTATAACAGATTTTGCTCCATTTATCAAGTGAAATCAACCATTTTCAGCCCAAATACCAATATTTTCATTCGCTAGCAATTTTTCCACTTGACCAAAAATCTATTTTACGGTAGAATAGTTTCTGTTATGGCGGTATAGCCAAGTGGTAAGGCACGGCTCTGCAAAAGCTTGATCGTCGGTTCAAATCCGTCTACCGCCTTTATGTGTCTAAAGAAAAGTTCGATATTTCGGGCTTTTTTGTTTTATCGGCAAGTATACTGCACTCCACATTCAAAAAACCAGTCCTTTGGACTGGTTTTTCTTACAATTCTGCGATTTGGTTTAGGCTAACTTCTGCTACAGTATCGTTACCGAACATAGAGATAATCATTTTCACCTTGTTGTTATCAATCTCAGAAATCTTGCCTTCATATCCAGAAAAGGCTCCGTCAATGATACGAACAGTGTCACCAACTTGTACCTTAATATCAAATTCTTGAACAGTTTGTCCCATTGATACGAGGATTTGACGGATTTCTTCTTCCAAAAGCGGAGTTGGTTTTGAACGGTTTCCGTGTGACCCAACGAAACCTGTAACGTTTGGTGTGTTACGTACAACAAACCAAGCTTCGTCTGTCATGACCATCTCAACCAAGACATAACCTGGGAAACGGTTTTCTTCTACTTCTTTTTTCTCGCCATTTTTCTCAACTTGGACAGTCTGAGTGGGAATTTCTACGCGCAAGATATTGTCCAACATGTCATAAGTGTGGGCACGTTGAAGAAGGTTCTCCTTGACTTTATTTTCATAACCAGAGTAAGTTTGAAGGACAAACCAGCCCTTATCAAAAGAATCTAACATAATTTGCTTCCTTTCGTTTTTAGGAATTTTTAAATTTTTTCATAAGAAAAAAGCCCGAAGGCTTTCGCTGTCTTCATTATATCATGGCAAGAATGCCCATGCAAGTATTTACTAGAAAAGATTAAGCATGGCAATCAAACCTTTTGACAATACTAAGTCAAAAAGGTAGATGATGATCACAAAGAAAGCTGAGTATTGCAAAACAGAAACAAAGTCTGTCCATCCTTGCTTTTTCGTCGGCCAAGTCGTGTCTTTAAGAATTTGAATCGTATCTTTCAAAAATTTCACGTCATTCTCCTATCTGGTTTCTTTGTGGACCGTATACTGACCACAATGTTTACAATATTTATTTACTTCTAATCGTGTTGGTTTTGGAGTGCTAGAAAGCTTAATTGAGTAGTTTCTAGAACCGCAAATGGTACACGCTAGGCTTGCTTTTTTTAATGCCATAGAGCCCTCCATCTCAACTATTTTACCATTTTTTTATCCATTTGACAACTAGTTAAACCAAGAGTTTACTGTATCCCAGAGTGTTTTTGCACGTCCTGGCAGATTAGCATCCTCTAATCCCTTTTTGGTTTGCTCTAACAGATTTTTTGCCTTATCTGAAATATCTTTGATATTGGCATCAATATCTACCTTGCTCTTGTGGCCTGTATCTGGTGTCGTCGCTACAATTCCGTTAGCAACATAGGCATTTTCTACATTAAAGCTAGTTCCAGCCGTATTTGGCAAGATTGCACCCGCCACCGTCTGAAAGACGACTGGCGCCATCCACGAATTGCTGCCGTCAATATAATGGTGCTCATCTGTTTTTTCAAAACCGACCCACTGGGTCATGACCAAATCAGGTGTGTAGGCGATAATCCATTGGTCATTAATCAAGTCTGCATTGAAACTGGTCTCCGTTGTCCCTGTTTTCCCAGCAAGATTGTAGCCATAAACATCTGCATTGGCACCTGTACCATTTGTGTAAGTCCCTAGCATCATCGAAGTCATCTTGTCCGCGACGGATTTGTCAATCACGCGCTTGCTGGTTGATTTGTGCTGTGCCAACACTTGTCCACTTGCTGATTCAATTTTTGTAATCAGATGGGCATCTTTCATCACTCCACCATTTGCAAAGGTTGAATAAGCCTGAGCCATCTGCAATGGATTCGTTGAAACACCGCTACCGATTGAAACTCCTAGAACACGGTCAACCTTGTCCATATTGAGACCAAACTTACTACCGTACTCAAAGGCTGTATCTACTCCCAGTTGATGGACAATCGAAGCTGCTGGAAGGTTGTAGGATAGGGCTAGGGCTTGGTACATGGGGATGGTTTCCGATGTGTTGTAATCGTAGTTGTGGAGGGTGTAATTGCCATAGGTCTCCGTATGATTATCCAGAGCCTTATCAATGGCCCATCCAGCAGAAACGGCTGGTGCATAGGCTACTAATGGCTTAATGGTCGATCCTGGACTACGTGCAGATTGGGTTACAAAGTTAAAACTACGAAAGGTTGCATTTTCAGAACTATTGACACGGCCAACAAGAGCACGAACACCGCCAGTTTTAGGATCCAAAGCAACATGAGCTGACTCTGCAATTTCTCCATCATGAGGTGACGCTGGGAACATACTTTCATCATTGTAAATCAACTGCACGCTGGCTTGAGAATTTTGGTCCATCTCTGTGTAAATGCGGTAGCCGTTGTTAATGATATCACTTTCTTTGAAGCCGTATTTTTCAATAGCTTCTGCCACCACCGCATCAAAATAAGATGGGTAGTTGTAGTCGTCCTGCTTGCCTGTATAGGCATCATGGAGCTGACTAGACAAGTCTACGGCTTTTTCTGCCTTCAAGGTTGCATCATCGATATAACCTGCTTCCTTCATCACGCCCAGCACCGTATTGCGGCGATTGGTTGCATTTTCAAGCGAATAATAGGGATTGTAAATCTCCGGACCTTTTAGCATCCCCGCGATAACAGCTGATTGTTCGATGGATAAATCTGCAGCGCTGATGCCAAAGTATTTCTTACTGGCATCTTCTACACCCCAGACACCATTCCCAAAATAAGCGTTGTTGAGATACATGGTGAGGATTTCATTTTTACTGTACTTTTTATTGATTTCCAGCGCTAAAAAATATTCCTTGGCCTTACGGCTCACTGTTTGTTCTTGGGTTAGGAAGGCATTTTTTGCCAACTGCTGGGTAATGGTCGACCCACCACCTGAGCGCCCCAAAGTCACAAGAGCCAACAGAGTCCGCTTGTAGTTAATTCCCGAATTTTTATAAAAAGTGCGGTCTTCTGTAGCAATGACGGCATGTTCCAGATTATCTGAAATGGCATCTAGCTCCACATAGGTCCCCTTTTGACCCGAAAGCGTACCAGCCTCTTTTCCATCTTTATCATAAATGACCGTACGCGCCTTCAGCGCAGCCTGCAAATCTCCCACATTCGCAGTTTTTGCCAAGTAGAATAAATAACCCCCAACAGTCAAGACCACGACTCCGATGACAATCAAAAAAATCTTAGTCAGTTGATAGCGACGCCAAAAACGACGAATAGGTTCTGGAATCTTTGACTTTTTCTTTGGGTGATCAGCTAGCTCTCCGCGACGGCTGCGGCGACTGAGTCGCTCGCCTTCTTGCGAAAATTCATCATCATATAGATTTCTATCTTCTTGCATGACATTCCTCTTTCTTATCTATTTAGTTCATTATACTACATTCTATTCTTTCTTAGGAAAATTTACTGGGCTCGGTGTTCCAGCGGATTTTCCCAAGTCAATCCCCTAGAATTATGATAAAATGGATGTATTCTGTTTTGAAAGGGAACATTATGTCTGAAACTTTTGATATTACGATTATTGGCGGCGGTCCTGTCGGACTTTTTGCCGCTTTCTACGCTCATTTACGTCAAGCCAAGGTCAAAATCATTGATTCCTTGCCACAATTAGGCGGGCAACCTGCCATCCTCTATCCTGAAAAAGTGATTTTGGATATCCCTGCCTATCACCGCATCACTGGTCAAGAATTGACCGAACGCCTCTTGGAACAACTGGAAAGCTTTGACACAACTATCTGCCTCAATGAAACTGTAACAGCTATTCATCACGGCGAAACTATCACTCTTGATACAAGCAAAGGCAGCCACCAAACCAAAACCGTTATCGTTGCAATGGGTGGAGGAGCTTTCAAACCACGTCCGCTTGAAATTGAACATGCTGACCAATTTGAAAATGTCCGCTACCACGTTTCTAATCTGCAGCAGTATTCCGACCAAGACTTAGTCATTTTAGGCGGTGGAGACTCTGCTGTGGACTGGTCTTTGGCCTTCGAACCAATCGCCAATAAAACGAGCATCGTTCATCGTCGCGATAATTTCCGAGCTTTAGAGCATAGTGTAGAAGCCCTTAAGCAATCCAGCGTTGACATCTATACACCATTTACTCCCAAAGCCCTTATCGGCGAGGGAAAACGAGCTACTCATATTGAGTTTAACAAAGGAAAAAGTGATGAAACACTCACTTTGCCTTTTGACCAACTCTTTGTCAACTACGGCTTCAAGTCCTCCGTCGGTACCCTCAAAGAATGGGGCCTGGACTTGCAACGCAATCGCATCATTGTCAATAGCAAACAAGAAGCCTCTCTTCCAGGTATCTATGCAATTGGAGATTGCTGTTTCTACGAAGGAAAAGTTGACCTCATCGCAACTGGCTTAGGTGAAGCTCCTACAGCCGTTAACAACGCGATGAACTTTATCAACCCCGCAGAAAAAATCCAACCAAAACACTCTACGAGCTTGTAATATGAAATACACCATCCTCATCCCACCAGCTTTTCCACAAGCAACGGTCAAGGAAGTCTTAGAAGACTACTTTCTCATTCCACGGAAAATCCGTCACTTTTTGCGCACAAAAAAACACGTCCGTGTCAACGGGCAGCCCATCAATTGGCAAAGTAGGATTTCAGCTGGTGACCTTTTGGAACTGACCTTTGACGAAGAAGACTATCCTGAAAAATCTATCCCTTTCGGCGACGCTGACTTAGTGGATTGCCTTTATCAGGACCAACACCTTATTATCGTCAATAAACCCGAGGTCATGAAAACTCATGGCAATGAACCAACGTAAATTGCCCTACTCAACCACGTTTCCGCCTTTGTCGGCCAGACTTGTTATGTGGTTCATCGGCTCGATATGGAAACAAGCGGCGCTGTTCTTTTCGCAAAAAATCCATTTATCCTTCCCATTCTCAACCGCCTCTTGGAAGACAGAAAAATAAGCCGACAGTATCTGGCTCTCTGCCAAGGAAGTTTTGAATCCGAAAAAGTGACTTATCGCGATAAGATTGGGCGCCATCGCCACGATAGGAGAAAACGAGTGGTTGACCCGCGCCAAGGACAAAGGGCAACAACCCACGTCCAAGTACTAGAAAAAATTGGACGCAACAGCCTTGTCCAATGCAGACTCGAAACCGGTCGAACACATCAAATCCGCGTCCATCTTTCTCACCACGGACACCCCATCATTGGCGACCCACTCTATCATCCACAAAATGGAAGTCGACTGATGCTTCACGCTCAAAAACTAAGCTTGGTGCACCCATTGACGCTAGAAACCATTTCCGTCACCGCACATTCAGATAGTTTTGAGAAAAATCTAAAGAAATAAAAAAGACGAACCGCTTGGTTCGTCTTTTTATTTCATATCATCAAAGATATTTCCCAACTCAACACTGACTTTATTTTCTTTCACGTTGATGTCCGTTACTGCCAGCAAGGATTTGTAATTGGCAACATTACGATCACCGTTTTGATTTTCAGCAAAAACAGCAACTCCGGCTAGACTACTATCAAATTCTTTCAAAAGGCTGATCATCCCGTTGATGGTGCCCCCATTTTTCAAGAAGTCATCAACAATCAATACACGGCTTCCAGCTGGTAAACTCCGTTTTGACAAGAACATTTTTTCAATGCGGTCGCTGGAACCTGACACGTAATTGACAGAAACGGTTGAGCCTTCTGTGATTTTCAAGTCACGACGCACAATGACAAATGGTACATTGAGGACATTGGCTACAGCATTTGCCAAAGGAACTCCTTTTGTCGCTACGGTCATAACAGCGTCAATCTGCTGGTCCTTAAAGCTTTCTGCAATGATGCGACCAATATTTTTCAAGGTAATAGGCGTAGACAAAAAGTCTGAAGAATAGATGTAACCGCCAGGCAAGATACGGCTACTTTCAGCCATACGATTACGCAGCCTCTCTGCAATCTCAAGCGCCTCTTCCTTAGACATAGACGGTGTGAAAACCACGCCACCGCTAGCACCTGTGATGGTTTCAATATTCCCAATCGAGCTTTCTTCAAAAGCTTTTTTGATGATGGCAATATCTTCTGAAATGGAAGACTTAGCAGACTCGTACTTGTCAGCAAAAAGATTCAAACTGGTCAACTGGTAAGGGTGGTTGATGAGGTAATTTGAAATCACAACCATCCGTTCACTTCTTCTTAATTTCATAAAATTTCCTTTTTGTTTTTTCCAATTATTATACCATAAAAAAGAAAAAAGGCGAACTTTTTATTTAAAAAAATTATCCTTTTTCGTTGTTTTTTAATCAATATTCGGTTTATAGAAGGTACGATTGTCCATTGCGAAGATACGATTGGTCATTTCACCCGGTCCCACCTTGTCCAGAGCCGTCATCATCATCATCATTTCCGCATCGATATTGTCAATCATGTGAATAATCTC
Source organism: Streptococcus gallinaceus (assembly GCF_040545695.1). Classification (NCBI taxonomy): domain Bacteria; kingdom Bacillati; phylum Bacillota; class Bacilli; order Lactobacillales; family Streptococcaceae; genus Streptococcus; species Streptococcus gallinaceus. The sequence goes on from NZ_JBEPMK010000004.1 coordinate 214,443, forward strand.
CGCTTCCATGATTTGTGGACGAACAGGGCTACCGTATTCGAGCAAGCCATGGTGGCTGAGGATGACATGGCGCAAGACAGTTACATCCTCCTTGGCATCGTCAATTTTGAGCTCTATCAACACCTTGGTAATCTCTTCGTCAATCAGAGAAATATGTCCAATTAGATTGCCTCGAACGGTATAGCCAGTATTGTCTGGACCCGTTAGCTCGATGACCTTGGCCAAGTCATGCAGCATGATTCCTGCAAAAAGAAGGCTCTTATTAAGCTGTGGATAGACATCCCCAATCTTATCCGCTAAGCGAACCATGGTTGCCGTATGAAAAGACAAACCTGAATAAAAGGCATGGTGGTTTGTCTTAGCCGCAGGATAAGAATAAAACTCCTTGTCGTATTTGCTGTATAGGGCACGCACAATTCGTTGCCAAACAGCATTTTCAATACGGAAAATGGTTTGACCGAGGTATTCACGCGTATCTTGGACATCCACTGGTGGTTTCTCCTTAAAATCAGCTGGGTCACTTGGCTCACCATTTTTCGGCAAACGTAGCGTGATTTGATTGACCTGAGGCATATTGTTGTAGACCTCGCGGCGCCCTTGCATATGAACGACTGCTCCAGCCACAAAATCTTTTATTTTTCCCGGTTGTGCATCCCAGATATTTCCGGAAATTTCACCCGTATCATCTTGGAATGTTAGAGCTAGAAAGTCTTTCCCAGCTCTGGTTTGTCGCAATTCAGCCGACTTAATCAGGTAGAATCCTTCAAAGAATTCGTCCTTTTTCATTTGGTTAATTTTCATCTTCATTCTCACTTATTTCTGGAATATTGAGCAGAGAGCGGGTCGTCTCATCCTCGTATAATTCGATATTTCGAAGCGTCCGTTCAATGGCATTGGTGCGACGTGTCAGCAGTTCATCTAGATTGCTGCTAGCATTGTTGAGGTGCTTTTGAGCCTTAACCAAAATCCCACCAAACTTGCCAAATTCAGTTTTGACATTGCCCAAGACCTTACTGATATCATCTGCCGAGCGCTGAATATTGAGCGTTTTGAAGCCGACAGACAAGGAGTTAAGCAAGGCAGACAAGGTCGATGGCCCCGCCACAACAATTTGCTCACTACGACGCAAGTCGTCGAAAAATTCAGGATTGCGTACAACTTCCGAGTAGAGCCCTTCCGTCGGTAAAAAGAGAATCCCAAAATTAGTCGTCTCAGGCGGATTGAGGTACTTGGTCTTGATGTCCTTGGCAAAACGTTTGACGCTGGCCAAGAGGTTTTTCCGGTGGAGCTCAATCTCTTCCTTGCTCCCCGCCTCGTAAGCATCTTCCAAGCGGTAATAATCCGCCAACGGAAACTTGGAGTCAATGGGCAGATAGACGGTTTCGTCCTGGGATTGCCCCGGAAGCTTAATAGCATACTCAACTCGTTCGCTAGAGCCCGCTACCGTAGCACATTCGCGTTCGTACTGGCTGGGCGTTAAAATATCCTCGATAATTTGCCCCAGTTGCAACTCGCCCATAATCCCGCGCGTCTTGGTATTGGACAAGACTTTATTTAAAGTAGTAACATCGCGCGCGACATTTTGCATCTCACCCAAGCCACGGTTGACAGACTCCAACTGCTTGGAGACTGTTTCAAAAGAGGCTTGCAAACGTGTCTGTAGAGTCTTTTCTAACTTTTCTTCTACCGTCTGACGCATTTCTTCCAAACGTTTTTCATTGGAATCTTGTAGCACCAAGAGACGGCGTTCGGTCACTTCACTATTTTGTTGCAAACTTTGCTGAATATCCTGACGAAGGTCCGTTAAATGCTGAAAAAGCTCTCTGCGCAGCTCTGTCATTTCCTTATGAATGGCTTGTTCTTGCAATAATTGCTGGCGCTCCAACTGGAATGTCAGCTGATCTGACAAATGGTCAGCTGTGTCTTCTGACGCCTCTTCTAATTGATGCGGCAATTGCTTGAACTGAAGATAGAGGAAAACAAGCCCTATCAAGTTCAAGATGACAAGTAAGACGATGATTCCTTCCATACTAACTCCTGTCCTTACTATAAATGACAACAACATAGCCCGAGTCCAACTCAATCACTAAGTCCTCATCTATAAATTCGTTGCTACTGTAACATTTTTTGAAAAAATAATTGCTGGTATTAAGCGGGTATTTCGCCCCCTCGATGGTCAATCTGCTACCATCCGACGGCATAAAGGAGACGTAGGTCATTCCCTCTACCGGCTCAATCAAGTGACGTCCTTGAGGGAAAAAACGTACCAGATTGAGACTATCTTGCAGCTTAATTTGCTGCATAAATGAAGCTAGACTAGGCTCGCTAGCCAGAAAAAGATTGGACATCATGTGGTCCAGACGACCACCAAAAGCCCCCAAAACACTGACTTGGGCCTCTGGATACTGCTCAAAAACCGTCTTCAGAGCCAATTCCAAGTCCGTATCATCCTTTTCGGCTGGCGCTTGTGTCAACGATTTGGCTTCCGCCTTAATCCACTGTAACTCCTCTGCAGAAACTGAGTCAAAATCCCCAACCGCCATATCAAGTGGTAAGTTGTGCTTCAGAAGGAAAAGAGAACCTGCATCTACGCCGACAAAGACATCAAAGCCTGTCATCACCAGATCCAAGTCTCCGCCTGCAACTACCGCAACCTTAATCATTGAGCACTGCTCTCAAGGCATTCACACCCGTTTGCAAATCTCTCTTGAAAAGATAAGAACCCGCTACAAAAACATTGGCTCCAGCTTCCTTAGCTGAAGCAATAGTCTTGTCATCAATCCCACCATCCACTTCAATATCAAAGCTGAGACCTTTTTCTTGGCGCATCTGAACCAAAGCTGCAATCTTATCTGCCATCTCTGGGATATAAGCCTGACCACCAAAACCTGGATTCACAGTCATAATCAAGACTTGGTCTACCAAGTTCAAAACATGCTCAATCGCAGCCAAAGGCGTTCCCGGATTGATAACGACACCGGCTTTCATACCAGCAGCCTTAATTTTTTGTAGACTACCGTGGATATGGACCGTCGCTTCTGCATGAATGGTCATGATATCCGCCCCTGCACGCGCAAAACTGTCAATATGATTTTCTGGATTAGACACCATGAGATGACAGTCAAAAACAAGCTTGCTGTGGGGACGCATAGCGGCGACGACATCTGCACCAAAGCTAATATTTGGCACAAAATGACCATCCATAATATCAATATGAACATACTCGACACCTGTTTCTTCCAAGCGTTTGAGCTCTGTTTCAAAGTTTGCATAATCTGCTGCTAAGATGGATGGGGCGATTTTGTAATGTGACATAGATGACCAACTTTCTATGGTTTTTTAGAAACTTTCTTATAGGTTTCTCGTTTATTTTGGATTTCGCTGAGAAACTGTAGATAATTATCGTAGCGACTTTGGGCAATCTTGCCAGCTTCAACGGCTGGTTTGACAGCGCAAGACGGCTCGTGGGTATGGGTACAAGTACGGAATTTGCATGCTTGACTGCTCTCGGCGATTTCGGGGAAGCAATCCGTCAACATTTCTGCCTCTGTCACTTCGTAGTCCAAGGACGAAAAGCCTGGAGTATCAGCGATTTTCCCACCATTGACCGTATAAAAACTAACCGCACGTGTCGTATGACGACCACGACCAAGACTCTCGGAAATTTCTCCCGTTCCCAAGGCCAAATCCGGTGCTATCTTGTTGAGAAGAGTCGATTTTCCAACCCCAGTTTGCCCCATAAAGACAGTCACCTTATCGGTCAAGAGAGGCAATAACTCCTCCAACGAGTAACAAAAATCATAACCAATGGCTTGGTAATCCTTGCGAATCTGATTCATACTAGACAGGTCATCCAACAAGTCCATTTTAGAAATGTAGACAATAGGATGAATGTCCTTGTGCTCCAGTAAAACCAAGAAACGGTCCAGGAGATTAGCATTAAAATCCGGCTCCTTGGCAGACATGATGACCACTGCCTGATCAATATTGACAATGGGAGGTCGGACCAAGCTGTTTTTTCGCTCCTCAATACTGAGAATATAGCCTTCTGACTGCTCCTCCGCAGAAAACTCCACAAAGTCCCCTACGTATGGTTTCTGACCTTTTTTTCTAAAATTTCCACGTGCTCTTGTCTGATACACCTGTCCGTCTGATTCTACATAATAAAATCCGGCAAGTGCCTTGATAATTCTACCTTGCATCTTTCTCCTTTGGTCTTTTGACCACTCTAATAGCCCTATTATATCAAATTTTTAGCTAAATTTGTGTCTGGCTACTAGCCAAATCTTGTTTTTTAGCGTATAATGAAAGAGTTCCAGCGGAGGTGGTGGAACGGCAGACACGCATGCTTCAGGCGCATGTGCCCGTACGGGTGTGAGGGTTCAAATCCCTTCCTCCGCATCTTTTGCGAGCTAGGTCTTCATTATCAAAATGAAACTCACAAATCTATTTTTTCTTAATTTCATCTCTGAAATTATTTTTTTATTTTTTGGAAAGGTGGCCCAGCCTGGTACGGCACCGGACTCGAAATCCGGCAAGTGGATTTTATTCACGCGCGGGTTCAAATCCCGTCCTTTCCTTAGAAAACTACAAAAAGACGCATACTCTATTGCGTCTTTTATTTATTTTTAGCTTTTCCCACCAATACGAGCGCGCTGACGGTGATTTCTGTCACATCCGACCAATCAATCTGGCTACTGTCAACATGAAACAACAAGGGCGTCATTTCGATGAAAGCCTGACGTTCTGCAGCCGAACAAGCAGTCGTTTGCGAAACTTCTTCTTGAAAAAGGATATCAAAGGATTCCTGAAAATGGTCGATAATTTTCTGGTTTGAATATTCCTTCTGCTGGAGTTGGTCGTTGGCTTTCGCCCGTAGCTCCTTGACATGGTCTGCAGTTGGCACGACCTTTAGAATCAAGCCATCCTCTGCCAACACACGCTGAAATTCACCGTAGTTAGCTGGAGAAAAAATGTCTAAAATAAGGTCAATCTTGCCATCTTGTACGGGCAAATGAGCCAAATCCGATACAAACCATTTCCCACGGTGTGTCCTATCACTCTTGGCCGCAATCTGGACCGAATCTTTGGAAATATCAAAAGCCAAGATTTCTTTGTCTCTAACCTGCAAAAGCTGACGCGAGTAATAGCCTTCTCCACAGCCGATGTCTAATATAGTCTGCACCTGCGGATGCTGGTCTACCACCCGTTCAACAGCCTTTAAGACAGGCTCATAAAAACCCTTGTCCAAAATCAATTGACGATTTTCAAAGGATTTCTTACTGTAATGGTCATCTACCTTTTTCCCACCGTGCAGGTTCACATAGCCAAATTTTGACAGGTCATAGGTATGATTATTGGCGCACTTTAGGCTATTTTCCACTTTCTCAAGGACATTTTGACAAATAGGACAGGCAAAAAACACCGCACTATTTTCAAAACGCTGCCGCTTATCCACCATCCTACAATCCAACTTCCTTGAGAGCATCTGCTAGTGCTCCAAAATCCTCAATTGAGAGCGCTTCTCCCCGCACACTTGGTGTCAGACCTGCTTTTTCAAGTGCCACTTCCAATTGTGCCTTAACTTGGTCAGACTTGCCAAAACGATTGGTCAAGTTGTTCCATAAGGTCTTACGGCGGTGTACGAAGCTAGCTTTTGCTACATCAAATAGAAAATCTTCATCCTGCACCCTTACCAAGGGTGCTTCGCGGCGAACCATTTTCAAAATGGCCGAATCCACGTTTGGCGCGGGCACAAAGACCGTACGAGGTACGATAAAGGCAACCTTAGCCGTCATGTAGTACTGGACAGCGATGGACAAACTACCGTAGGCCTTGGTATCTGGCTCTGCTGAAATGCGGTCTGCCACCTCTTTTTGCATCATGACGACAAACTCTTGAAAAGGAATCTTGCTCTCAATCAAGTGCATCAAAATCGGCGTTGTGATGTAGTAAGGAAGGTTAGCCACCACCTTGATCGGCAGGTCTGGATTAGCAAACTCCTTGATACGGCTCTGCAAATCTGACTTGAGGATGTCTTCATTGATAACCTTGACATTGTCAAAGTCACGAAGTGTATCCGCCAAAATCGGAATAAGACGGTCGTCGATTTCAAAAGCCATAACCTCGGCAGCATTTTCTGCCAAAAACTCCGTCAAAGCACCGATACCCGGGCCAATCTCGATGACATTGACACTCTTGTCAATGGCTGCCGTGTCCACAATCTTCTGCAAAATATTGGTATCGGTCAAAAAATTCTGACCGAACGATTTCTTAAAAGTAAACCCATGGCGCTCAAGCACCGCGCGGGTCACGCTATAATCTGCAATTCTCATTTAATTTCCACCTAAAATATTCCTTAACACTACCACTATCCCTACAACACCTCCAAAAATATACCATTTATATTTTTCAAAAAAACTTGGTTGAATAGACTCCCCGACATTTCCCTCTTCTCCATCCACTTCTAGAATAACAGAACCTGTTTGACTTTCAAACGATATTGACGGACTGTAGCCGTCTAGATAGCCGATAATATCTGCCCTATCAGCCAGAGAAAAATTATCCCTCAACTTAGATACTTTTTTTCAGTAAATGCTTCTTGATTTCCAAGCATCTCATCAGAAAAAACAGTATAGTCATCGTCCATCAACAAAATGTCTGTCACATCAACTCCAACATACTCGTATCCCTGACAATTTGCAAAAACGAAGGAGATAAATTGATCATAGAGAGCTAAACTTTCAGGAAAACAGCTCTCAATAAATTTTCGATTTTTCTTTGCATACCGTTTACTATCTTCAATAGGAATGCGAACTGCTAATATTTTGCGACAAATATTCCTCAATGTACTCAGAATCCTCACTAAAAATATCTCTCCAATGAGAAATCCCATGCTTTATTTCTTTCTCACTCCACAAACATTGCCAAAAAGCAGGTATCTGATAAATACTTTCTGAAAGTGTTTGGTACTTTTGCTTGTCAAATACATACAAAAGGCTACGGTTCGCCATACTTTCTCTATTCTCCCTCTAATTTTTACTATTTTTATCAAAATTATCGCCATTACTTTCCCCCATTATACCATATTTCCGAAAGGGAGTTAGACTGGATTATTCTACTGATTTTGTATCAATTTTTTGATACTTTTTCTCAACTATTTGTTTTTCAGTTGATTTTATATAATAATTTCCTAGTATTATCTTTAGTTTAACTATTCTGTATGAAAATCCCAACTCAACCAGTTTGTTCAGCCCATTTTTCATGATGATTTTCCTCAATCACTTATCTTTCAATCATTTGGAAAGAACTCGTAACAGGTGCATAAAGAGTTTCTCTTCCCCCACGCAGTTGATTAGGTTATCTTTGGAGCACGAAAAACTAACAAAGGTCCCAATCAACCACTGCGTCTGGTTATTCAATCTAACATAAATTTAGGAGCTAGGCTTTTCACCCAACTCCTTTTCCTTCTTTATGGTGTCAATGACTGCTCACTTCATCAAATTCAAAACCCCAGTCAAATACTGCAATTCTCCACTAATAGCTTAAAAAGAGTATCTCCCCATCACAGCTTCCAACTCAGCCAAGGTCACCCCAAACAATTCCAAGCGTTTAAGAAGTTGCTTGCCATTGCAATAACCGATACGGAGCTCTTCCCCTAGATATTCACGGCGTTTGCGACTATCTGCTCCCATGAGCAAGCCAAAACGAATAAGGTCTGCTCGGCTAATGTCAAAATTATTCTGATCATCGTAGTGCCCCATGACTGACGAGAGAGCTTTTTGCAGGTCTTCAAAGCTGGCATGTTCGATACCGAGTGAGCGCCCCTTTGTTTTTGATTTTGGGACTGCTTCGCCTCGGTTGAGAAAGGCGTGTTTTGCGGTCGGAACAGCTTGCATAATCATTTTCCGAATCCGCTCACCATTGTAGTCTGGGTCAGTAAATACGATGACACCGCGCAGGTCATTGAGTTTTTCGATGCGCTCTAGGTCTTCGTCTGTGATGGCAGAGCCACGGGTTTCGTAGGTGTCCACATCATAGAAGCGACGCAAATTGGCAGTGTCGTCTTTTCCCTCGACGACCACCACTTCTTGTATTTTAATTTTCTCAGTCAAGATTAAACATCCTCATAGCATTTCGATAAGTCGCGTCAGCTACTTCTTCCACAGTCATGCCTCGCAACTCTGCGATTTTCTCCACCACATAGCGAGTGTAGGCTGTTTTGTTCTCGCGACCACGTTTTGGTACCGGCGCAAGATATGGTGCGTCCGTCTCAACCAAAATTTTATCCAGTGGCAAATGCTGCGCTGCTTCTTGGATATCCAGTGCTTTTTTGAAGGTTACAACACCAGAAAAAGAAATCATCATGCCCAGGTCAACAAATTTCTGTGCGTCAGCCAGACTTCCGGAGAAGGAATGCATGATACCACCTCGTGGTCCGACACCTGCTTCTTTGATGATTTGGTAGGTATCTTCAAGGGCATCACGGGTGTGAACAACGAAAGGTAGGTCGTGGTCTTTAGACAACTGAATTTGACGTTTGAAAACTTCAAATTGAACTTCTTTTGGGTCTTCCATCCAGTGATAGTCCAGGCCAATTTCACCAAGTGCGATAACCTTGGGATTAGACAGATTCTTGACAATCATGCCTTCAATCTCTTGAGTGTAAGAGCCCGCTTCAGTTGGATGCCAACCAATCGTACTATAAACCTCAGGAAATTGATCTGACAACTTTAGACTACGCTCAATCGTTTCTTGATCAAAACCGACCACATTCATCTTGGTCACACCAAGCTCACGCGCAAGGTTAATTTCTTCTTGTTCTATTCCTTTAAAATTTTCCACATTCAGGTGGGTGTGGGTATCAAAAATTTCTAACATATCTCCATTATAGCATAATTTAAGGGATTTTATGGACTTGAAAAAGAGCCTGAAAACCAGACTCTTTCTCCAACTATAGGGCAACTACCACTGCTTGGTAAGGCTGCAAGTGCACTACATTTTCCTGTAAATCGACCTCGTGACTATTTTGCAAAATAATCTCTTTAGGAACCGCTGATAGAGTCAGCAAAGTTGCTTCCGGCTGAAAATTGACCACTACTTGAATAATTTCTTCCCCGGAACGCTCATAGGCGATAACATTTTTCACCTCTTCATAAAGTGGTCGGAAGGCTCCCGAACGAATGGTTTCTCCGTAGACAGGATGACGATAGAGCGCCGTCAAAGCCCGATAATAGCCAAGTACTGACTTCGCTTCCTTTTCCTGATCTGCAACGTTGATAGCCGTATTAGGATAGGGACTTATCAACCAAGGCTTGATCGTCGAAAATCCTAAACACTCTTCATCGGTCCATTGCATGGGAGTACGGGCATTATCTCGGCTATATTTCCCCGCGGTCTGCAGTGCTGCTTCAGCTGAGACACCGTATTCCAAGGCAACATGATATTCATTGAGAGTGCTAATATCATCAAAGTCCTCTAGGCGTGTAAAGACTTGATTTTCCATACCAATCTCTTGTCCTTGGTAAATAAACGGAATCCCTTTCCGCAACAACTGAATGGTCGCCAAGGCTTTCTTACTTTGGTCCGACAAGTCTGCCTTAGGGATAAAATGAGATACCCCACGCGATTCATCATGATTTTCAATAATAGTAGATAAGACACCAATTTCATCTGCACGCTTATGCGCATCAAAAATACTTCTCTTGATTTCTTCTGCACTAGGCTCTACAAAATCATGCCAGCCATTGCCCTTTTGCCCCAAAATAGCCTGCTTAAAGTCAAAGATAGACGAAAACATCCCATCTTCCCCGATAAAGAAATGCAGTTCCTCCTCCGTCTCATTAAAGACCTCACCAACTGTGAAAGCATTGTGAGGATCAAAGCAAGTCTCTTTCAACTCACGCAAAAATGGCTCAATGGGTTGAGCATTCTCTAGCGAAGCTTGAACAGCTACCAAACCATCTTCCCCATCTGCTGGAAGAGATGTCCAGCTCAAATCTTTTTTAATATTGATAATAGCATCAATCCGAAAACCTGCAATCCCCTTTTCCAACCACCAGTTAATCATGTCAAATAATTTCTGACGCACAAGAGGATTTTTCCAGTTCAAATCAGGCTGCGCCTTATGAAAGGAATGCAGGTAGTATTTCGTAGTATTGGGTACAGGCTCCTAGACACTTCCACCAAAATAACTCCGCCAGTTACTTGGTGCCGCACCATCTTTCCCCTCAACAAAGTAGAAATAGTCCGCATATTCCCCATCTGGATCTGCCAAGGCTTTTTGAAACCACTCATGCTGGTCAGAGCAATGATTGATGACCAAGTCCATGATGATGGAAATTCCCCGATTTTTCGCCTCTGCAATCAGCTCATCCATATCTTCCATGGTCCCAAAAATCGGGTCAATGACATAATAATCTGCAATATCATATCCCTGATCAATAAAAGAACTCTTGTAAACAGGCGATAGCCATAAAATATCAATCCCCAAATCTTGTAAATAATCTAATTTCTCCGTAATCCCACGCAAGTCCCCAATACCATCGTGGTTACTGTCATTGAAACTTTTAGGATAAATCTGGTAAGCAACCTTACCCTTCCACCAATTTTTTTCCATTATTTCCCTCTTCCTATTCAGTCAATCAACTTCTGAAAACGCTATCATATACTGTAGCAAAAAAACCAACAGACTCGAGTTTCTGCTGGTTTTTTATTTTGTTCATCTTATGCAGCTGTAAGCACTTTGCGCCCTTTACGGCGACGAGCTGCTAATACGCGACGTCCATTTTTTGTAGACATACGGTTACGGAAACCGTGTTTACGCGCGCGACGGATTTTACTTGGTTGAAAAGTACGTTTCACGATGAATACCTCCTGATAGATTTTCGTATTCGTTTAGCCGGCTAGATTGATCAGATACTAAACATACTAGACTAGTCTACAGTATTTCCCTACTTTTGTCAAGCACATCTACCTTTTCATGTAAATTTTCAACAATTTTAAATCGAAAATAGACCCTTTTACAAAATTCACAAGAAAAACTACACTCCTGGAACTAACTAACTCTTGTAGCCGCGTAATAAGGCTTTAACAGCTCCATTCCTTGGTAGAGATGCTCAATCAAGTCAGCCATATTCAAGTCCTCTGTCAAAGGAATATCGGTCTTTGCTAAGACTTTTCGAATTTTGCCACTTTCAAGCCCTGCTCTTAAATACAAGCGATTTTCCTCAGTCGCTGGTAAACGGACAACCTCATCGTCAGCTAGATACTGGTAATAACTGCCCGGCAACGCAGCTGTCTTGACAACTTTAGCCTGCTTTTGTAAGCTTTGGTCATCCCGCTTGCGTTCAATGATACTCACTTCAACTGAAATGCCAAACTCTGACGGATTTCCATAGAGTCGAAAGGCAAACATGGGCTCCGACCACACCTCTCCTTGGTTTAAATAGACCCAGAAATGCGGGCGAGCGACCTGCGCTTGGTTGGCCCAATTACTCACTCGGTCCAGCTGAAAATGTGGATAAGCTTCTTGAAAAGCTTTGGCAATTTGAGAAAAAGCGAGACGAGCAGCTTGCCCCTCCCGCTTTAATTCATTCATCGTTTCTTTCAGATTGCCTGCTTTTTCTGGCATGATGTACTTGGTCCCCTGAGCGCCCAAATACCTTGATAAATCTGAAAAATTAATCACGGCTACCCTCGATATCTACTACTACGTAACGATTTGGCTCACTGCCTTCTGAGTAACTTGTTAAGCCATCCATTTTAGAAATAATACGGTGGATGATTTTACGTTCGCTGCTAGACATTGGGTCAGTGTGGTAAGCCTCCTGGTCTTCCAAAACACGCTCAGCTAGTTTTTGCGCATAGCCTTGCAAGACTTCTGCACGGTGCTCTACATAGTCGTTGACATTGATAGTAATGTAGAAATTACGCTCGTAACGATTGTAAAGGAAGTTTTGCGCCAAGAGTTGCAAAGCTTTCAACACCTTACCATGATAGCCGATAACGCGGCCTGGTTCATTGGTATCAACTTGAATATTAATGGTGCGGCGATTATGACTAGCTTCAATCTGAGCATCCACATCCATGTCATCTAAGATTTCTTGGACGTAGCCAGAAACCTCAACCACAACTTGGTCAATATCGTAGCTTTTCTCGACTTGAATATCCAGATTATCAAAACTATTAGATGGTTTCGGTGTATCTCCCAAATGCTCATCCTTGATGATTTCGATGCGGCCTGTTTCTTCTAAGATTGTCTTAGCTTCTTTATCGTTTTTAAGAATTTCCGCCTTGATGTCTTCTTCTAAAACTTGACCAGATTTTTCAAATTCTTTTACAGCTGCTACAACTTTCCCAAGATCAATCGTTGCCTCAGACACGCTCTTAACAGGTTCGTTTAATTCATTGATTTCACTTGGGACACCACGAACAGCCTTTTGATTAGCTCTTGCGACTGTTGTCTCATTGATGACATCAATATCTACTTGGGCTGGTTTTTTACCAAAACCAAGGAAACCACGCTTTTCACGTGCTAAAACAGTAATGTGTGCTTTCTTGCGTGGAATATTCAACTCATTCAAGCCATTTTGAATGGCTTCTTCCACAGTAGTTCCTGTAAATTTCATACTCTTATCTCCTATTTCAGATTATTTTTTCTTACGAGCTTTCTTCTGAGCACGACGAATCTTCGCTTCGCGCTCTTTTTCTGCATCGATTTTAGCTTGACGCTCTGCAATAATTTTAAATGGATTGTTCAATAGTAAGGTTTGGAATACTTGGTAAGCGTTGGAAACAACCCAGTAAAGTGAAACCCCACTGGCAGCCGTTAGAGCAAACCAAAAAATCATAATGGGGAAAATAATCATCATGGCGACCATAGCGCCATTCTTTTCAGGAGCAGCCTTATTGGTCAACCACATGCTCAAAAGGGTGAAGCCAGCTGCTAATATTGGCAAAATAAAGTAAGGATCTGTTGCACCGAGATTGAGCCAGAGGAAGTGCCCAACCTTAAGCTCTGGTACACGACTAAGCGCTTGGAAAAGGGCAATCAGAATCGGCATTTGAATGAGAATCGGCCACATAGAAGCCGTCAGACTCACACCATGCTCTTTGTAGAGTTTAGAAGTCGCTTCACTCAAAGCTTGACGACTAGCCATATCTGTGCCAGGATACTGGGCTTGCAGTTCCTTGAGCTTAGGCTGCAACTCCTGCATCTGACGCGATGACTTCATCTGAATCTGAAATAGTGGCAACAAGAGGGTTCGAATAATCAAGGTAAAGAGAATAATCCCGATACCGATGTGTCCACCGATTGATAAGTGCTGGATGAATTGACCAAACCAATAAACAAGTTTGTCCCATGCTCCCGTAGACTGACTCGTCACAGCTCCTGTCCCGCAGGCAGCCAATACGAGGAGTGACAAGCTCAGCAAGCCTGCCAATTTAATTTTCTTTTTCAAGAGATACACCTTCCTGGTAAATAGTTGCTAATTTCAAAACATGCAGTAGATTTTTTCGTACTTCTTGGTAGGACAAGTCCTCCACCCCTTTTCGGGCAATTACCACAAAGTCATCCGTTGTTAGGTAGGGGGCAAATTCCATCAAAACATGACGTAATTTCCGCTTGACACTATTCCGCACTACAGCATTTCCCAGTTTCTTACTGACTGATAAACCCACCCGATAATGGCCTTGTTCTTTGGGCAATCGATAGACGACAAATCTGCGATTGGCAACGTTTTTCCCTTGTGTAAAAATATCGTTAAAATCGCGTTTTCGCTTGACACGATAGCTTTTTCTCATCGTCCACTCCATCTTTCAAAATTAACACTATTATAACACATTTGTAATAGAAATTTCAAAAAAAGCCAATAAACTGCATGTTTACCGACTTTTTTGAACGATTTATTTGAAAATCTAAGCATCTTTAAATAAAAAACAGGGGAACTCAGTTCCTCTGTTTTTACTTAGAAAGAGATATTAAATATCTTTTCTTTTTTTACCGTAGGCGTAAGCCAAAATACCTGCAATTCCGAGACCAACAAGTGTCCAGATATCTGATTTCGTTGAACCAGTACGTGGCAAGACCTTCTTAGGAGTTGGTGCTTGTGGTGTTGGTGGAGTTGGTAATTCACCTTTCGGTTTTTCTGGAACAGTTGGAGGTGGAGTTGGTGTTTTTGGTTTAGGTGGGTAAACTTTGACAGGATTTGTCTTCTTCGTCAAGTCGCTATGTGGATTGTGGTTGAATTGTACAGTAGCTGTATTTTCAATACCTTTTGTAAAGTGTATATCCTTCAAGGCTTTAACGTCCTTGATAGATGAGTAGATGATAACACTTACTTTACGTCCTTTGAGGGCTTCCATTGTGTACTCGTCTGAGAAGTCAACTGTAACAAGTTGGCCTTCCACCTTAATTGTACCACCCAAAGCTGCAATAGCTTCAGAAGTCAATTCGCCTTTTTCGTTGACTTTCGCAAGTTCAGCAAGTTTCGCTTGAAGCTTAGCTTGTTTGTCCTTAGCTTGGTCAAGTGCTTTTTGTTTTTCATCAACAACTTTTTGTTGGTTAGCTGCTTCCACCTTCACTTCAGCTTCTGTTTTAGCAGTTGCCAAAGTTTCTTGTGCCTTAGTCAATGTTGCTTTCGCTTCAGTCACCTTAACTTCAAGGTCTGTTACAACTTTTTCTTGCTCAGCAAGAGCCGCTTTATCCGCTGCAGGCGCTGAACTTGAAGTTGTGGTAGTAGTATCCGTTGTTGATGGAGTTGTTGTATCAGTTGAAGCTGCTGCTTTCAACTCAGCCAATTTCGCTTTCGCTTGAGTCAATTGTGCTTCTAGGTCAGCAACAGTTGCCTGTGCTTCTGTTACCTTATCTTTTGCTGCTGCCGCAGTTGAAGAAGCGTTGATTTCATCAAGTTTTGCTTTTTCCGCATCAAGAGCCGCTTGTGCTTTTTCGACATCTTCGTCAATAAAGTTAGCTGTAGCTGCAGGTGTACCTGTCACCTTAACAGCAACTTGTTCTTTCTTCACAGTGAAGAGAGCGTCCAAGTTATCTGTAACTGTCAAGCTTGTCAAGTTCATACGTTTATCATCAGCCTGATCTGCTGGAACAACTGAATGAATATCGAAGCGGAATGCGTCAGTGGCTTGTGCCAGGAGTTTGCTCAATGCTTGCTCTTTACCATCCACACCGCTCACTGTCTTCTTAGGAGCTTCTGGAGTTGGCTCTTCTGGAATTGGTGGCGTTGGTGGGTTTGGAGTTGGCGGTGTTACTGTTACAGGAACGGTATCTTTGTGTTTCTTCACACTGTTGCTATCTGTGAAGTCAAGATTTGCAGTATTTGGAATCTTGTGACCGTTATTCACATACGGTGTCAAATCTGCATCCTCTTTGATGTAAGCGGGGATGTAGAGTTGAAGTTGCTTGTAGCCTGCAAGTTTTGCAAAGTCTACAACTGTCGCAACAACACGATTGCCTTCAACTGTTACCTTCACAGCATCAGTTGAGTATCCATCTACATAGGCAACAACTTCACCATTGATTGCCAAAGCATCTACCAATGTATCCGTTACAACAAATTCTCTATATGTAGCGATGTCTGATGGAATATCCGCATTGACATTGTACATGTAAGCTTTATTTGTTGGGATATCCAAGTGAGTTTCTGTACGATTGATTTTCTTATCAATACCTGGCTCATTTGGTGTTGGTGGTACAACTGGAACTGTATTTGAATCTTTCTTCATTCCTGGATCATTGTTAATGATGTAGTTAGCTGTATTTGGAATGCTTGTTTGACCGTCTGTCATGTATGGTCTCAAGTCTGCACCATCTTTGATTTTAGCAGAGAATACCACTTGCATTGCTTTACCAGCATTTGCTCGTGCTTGCTCTTTTGTCAATACAACACGCAAGTCTTGTCCTGTTGTTGTGATTTGACTAGCTGGTACTGATTGGCCATTGACAGTAGCCTTAACAGCTCCTTCAAATGTCAATACATCTTTCAATGTATCTGTTACTTCAAAGGCAGTAACAGCACCTGTTGGAACAGTTGTGTCGATTGTGTAAGTAAATACTTCTGTGCGTGATTGCAATGTCGCGCTGTCAGCATTATTTACCTTCTTAGTAATCGGCGGTTGATTTGGCGTTGGCGGTGGAGTTACCGTTACCGGTGGTGTTGGCGGTGTTTCGCTATCTGGAGTTCCATCAACGTGTGATTTATTTTGGTAAGTCACTTTTGTTGTATTCGGAATTGCTTGGCGTGTTACGCCTTCGCGGATTTGTGAAACAATTACCAATTCAACTTCTTTACCTGCTAATTCTTTAGCATCTTTGAAGTTCTTCATTGTCGCTGTAACTGTTTGGCCTTCTACCTTAACATCAAAGAACTTAGCTGCGTCGCCTGTAATCGTTGGGGTACCTTGAACTACAAGTTCTTTTTCCAAAACATCGACAATTGCAAATTTCTTGTAACTTGCGATATCAACTGGCAAGGTAGTCGTAATATTGTAATTGTAGTCCGTTTCAGTATCAATATTCAACTCAGTTAAGTTTTTATTGATCTTCTTCTCTACAGTTGGAGTTTCTCCTGGAGGAGTAACGGTTACTGGTGGGGTTGGTGGCGTAGTCGTCGTTGGTCCTGGGGTACCATCTGCGTTCGCTTTGTTTGTGTAAGT